>DAITNE010000251.1:0-3768 GCA_036834765.1 Methylocella sp. | reverse complement strand
GAATATCCGCTAGGCGCCAAGCGCAGCGGCTATCTCGTGCCGGCCAAGGGCGCGGTCGAGGTCAATGGCGTGCGGCTGGACGCGCGGGACGGCGCCGCGATCCAAAACGAGGAAGTGCTGAACATCACGGCGCTGGAGGACGCCGAGATCGTCCTCGTCGACGCGGCGTAGCGCGGCAACTGGTGGAAAAATAGAAGGAAAATCAAATGGCTAAAGTACTCGTTCTCTATTATTCCGCCTATGGCCACATCGAGAAAATGGCCGAGGCCGTCGCCGAGGGCGCGCGGGGGGCCGGCGCAACCGTCGACATCAAGCGCGTGCCCGAGCTGGTCCCGGCGGAAGTCGCCAGGGCCTCGCATTTCAAGCTCGATCAGGCCGCGCCGGTGGCGACCGGCGCCGATCTCGAACATTACGACGCCATCGTCGTCGGCACGCCGACCCGCTTTGGCCGCGTCAGTTCGCAGATGGCGAATTTCCTCGATCAGGCGGGGGGCCTCTGGGCGCGCGGCGCCTTCAACGGCAAGGTCGGCGGCGCCTTCACCTCCAGCGCAACCCAGCACGGCGGGCAGGAGACGACGCTGTTCTCGATCATCACCAATCTTTTGCATTTCGGCATGGTCATCGTCGGCCTCGACTATGGCTACACCCCCCAGATGCGGCTTGACGAGGTGACGGGCGGCGCGCCCTATGGCGCAACGACCATCGCCGGCGGCGATGGATCGCGCCAGCCGAGCGCCTCAGAACTCGACGGCGCGCGCTATCAGGGCCGCCGGATCGGCGAGGTCGCGGGCAAACTGTTCGGGTGAGGATCGCGCAGGCCAACGCTCCGCCCCCGCTTCCTTCGCCCGTTTGTCGGAGGATGCGCCCATGCCTGATTTCATGCGCTTTACGCCTGCGGTCGGCCGTTTGCTGATGGTTGCGGTGTTTTTCGCCGCCGGAATCGGCAAACTCGCGGCGCCGGCGGCGACCAAGACCTATATCGCGACCGGCCTGCCCTATCCTGATCTTGGCTATTGGCTGGCGGTGGCCGTGGAGCTTGGGGTCGGCGCGCTGTTTTTGCTCGGATTTCAGACGCGCTTGACGGCCGCCGTGCTGGCCCTGTTTTCGGTCGCGACGGCGCTCGCCTTCCATCACGATCTCGGCGATCAGACCCAGATGGTTAATTTCTTGAAGAATTTCGCGATTGCGGGCGGCTTTCTGCAGGCCGTCGCCTTCGGCGGCGGCGCCTGCAGCCTCGACGCGCTGATGGCAAAACGCTTTAGGTGAGTTTCAAAGGCCAAGCTGCAGGCAGATGGCGCGCTCGACGGCGGCCATATCTTCCGCGCTCAGGCGTCCCATGCTCTCCCGCAGGCGCAGCTTGCTGATCGTAGCGAGCTGATCCGCCATCGCTTTTCGCTGTTCGCCACTTAAGGAAACATAGGCTTCCGCCGGATAGAGCCGGCCTGTGTTGCTCGTCAGCGGCACGACCTGAACCCGGTTCAGCGCCGCATTGGCGGCATCGTTGCTGACGATCACTGCGGGGCGGGTCTTGCGAATTTCGCAGCCGACCGAAGGATCGAACGCCACCCACCAGACTTGCCCGCGCAGTGGCGTCCTATCCGCGCTCATGCGCGATATCGCCGGTCAGGTTCTCGACCCATTCCATGGCTTCCTGCTCGCGCGCCTCGTCAGCGGCCATGGCCCGGTATCCCTCCGCAAGGTCGCGCCGGAGCACATGCGGGCGCGCCAGATCGTTCAGGAAGCGGCTGATGCGCCGGCGCCCGATGACGCTGTGCAGACCCTGGTAAATTTCGTCATCGACGGTAATGGTGAGTTTCTTTGACATGGCGGATCCTTTATACGTATATTATACGTATAGGAGCGTTTTGTCCAGATTCCCAAACCGGATCAAGTCGTTCCCCTGCAGCTAAACCGCCGCGCTAAACATGCGCCTTCGCGGGCGCCTTCTTGCCGAACCCGCCCTTGATCTTCTCGCGCAGCCCCTGGAAGAACACGTAAAGCGCCGGGATCGCGAAAATGCCGACGAATGACGCCGCGATCATGCCGCCGAACACTGGCGTGGAGACGTTGCGCCGCGCCAGCATCGCCGCGCCCGTGCCGAACACCAGCGGCGCGAGGCCCAGAATAAACGCGAAGGAGGTCATCATAACGGGGCGGAACCGCAGCCGCGCGCCCTCCGTCGCGGCCTCGAGCAGCGGCATGCCGTGCTCGCGCCGCTCCTTGGCGAATTCGACGATCAGAATGCCGTTCTTGGCGGCGAGGCCAATCAGCACGATCATGCCGATCTGCCCGTAAAGATCGAGCGTCAGACGGGTGACGACGAGCGCGGCGAAGGCGCCGAGAATGCCGATCGTGACCGAGAGCAGGACGGGCACCGGGATCGTCCAGCTTTCGTACAGCGCGACGAGGAAGAGGAATGCGAACAGCACCGCGAAGGCGAGGATCATCGCGGTCTTGCCCTCGGCGCGCTTCTCCTGGAAGGAGATGTCGGTCCATTCGCCCTTGTAGCCCGCCGGCAGCGCCTTGGCGGCGACGCTCTCCATGGCGTTCAGCGCCTGGCCGGACGAGACGCCCGGCGCCGGAGCCCCCTGCACCGTCACGGCGAGGCGGTTGTTGTAGCGGATCAGCGCCTGCGGACCGATGACGACCTTGGTTTCGACGAGGCTGCGCAGCGCGATCATCTTACCGTCCTTGCTGCGGACGTTGATGCGATTGATGTCGTCGATCGAGCTGCGGTCGGCGGCCTCGGCCTGCGCCTGCACCTGCCAGGTGCGCCCGAACAGATTGACGTCGTTGATGTAGACGCCGCCGAGCGAGGCCTGCAGCGCCTGGAAGATGTCGCCGACGTCGACGCCGAGGATTTGCGCCTTGTCGCGGTCGATGTCGAGATAGATCGAGGGGTTGCTGGCCGAGAAGGTGCTGTAGACGCGCGAGAGCTTCGGATCCTGATTGGCGGCGACGAGCAGGCCGCGCAGCACCTGCGACAGCGCCTTCGGGTCGCTCGAGTTCAGGGCGCGCAGCACATAGCTGAAGCCGCCGCCGGTGCCGAGCCCGATAATCGGCGGCGGCGCGATCGGAATCGCCCGCGCGCCCTTGACGCCGGCGAGCTTCTGGCCGAGCCGGGCGATGAGGGCGGGGGCGGAATCGCCCGCGTCCGTGCGTTCGTCGAAGGGCTTCAGCGTCACGATGGCGAAGGCGGCGTTCGGCTGCGAGTAATTGTCGATGAAATTCAAGCCGATGATCGAGGAATAGTCGGCGATCGCCGGCTCTTCTTTCAGGATCGCCTCGACCTGCTCGACGGCGTCGCTGGTGCGGCCGATCGAGGCGGCGTCGGGCAATTGCACCACGACGAAGAAGGCGCCCTGGTCTTCTTCGGGCAGGAATCCCGTCGGCGTGATCTTATTCAGCGCGAGAATGCCGAAGATCGACGCCCCGACCATGACGAGGCCGATGATCGAGACCCGCACCAGCCGCGCCACCACCGCGCCATAGGCGTCGCGCACATGGTCAATGCCGCGCATGACCATGCCGATCGGTCCGCGGCGCGGTCCGTGGTGCGGCTTTAGAAGGATGGCGCAGAGCGCGGGCGACAGCGTCAACGCGTTGATCGCGGAGAGGAACATCGACACGGCGACCGTGACGGCGAACTGCCGGAACAACTCGCCGGTGATGCCCGGAATGAACGCGACGGGCACGAAAACCGACAGCAAAACTAGCGTGATGGCGATGATCGGCGCGGTGATCTCGGCCATCGCGGCCTTGGTCGCC
>DAITNE010000250.1:0-3796 GCA_036834765.1 Methylocella sp. | reverse complement strand
CCGAGCGGCCGAATCCGTAGACGGGCGCGGTGTCGATGAGATTGACGCCATGATCGAGCGCCGCCCGGATCGTTTCGATCGACTGCGCGTCGTCGCTGCCGCCCCACATCCAGCCGCCGATCGCCCATGTGCCGAGCCCGATGCGGGATACGCGTGGAGACGCACCCTTGATTTCGGCGAACTCCATTGTCCTTTCCATGACTGTCATCGGCTTATCTCCTGCTTTCGCGCGCGCTCGATGTCTTGCCGCATGATCCGATCCATAAGGCCCGGGACCTTACGGGATCCTGCTCCGCGCCATTCTCAAGCGACGCTGACTTTCATGCCGTCCGACACATTGGCGGGCGGGCTGAGGATGATCCGGTCTCCGTCTTTGAGGCCAGATCGAACGTCGACATTGGCGCCATTGTCGACGTCAATTTCGATCTTGCGCAGTTCCACCTTGCCATCGTCGGAAACGACGGCGGCGCGCAGCCCATCCTGATTGAAGATCACCGCGGTCGAAGGGATGGTGATGACCGGATTCGGCCGGCGCGCCTGCAAATGGATGATGCTGTAGAGTCCGGCGGCGAGCGCGCCGTCCTTGTTGTCGACGTCGACCTCCATCAGCAGCGTGCGCGTCCCGGGCGACAGCGCGTTCGCGTTGCGCGCGACGCGCCCGGTGAACGTGCGTCCGGGCAGCTCCGAAACGGTGATCGTCGCGGGATCGCCATCCTTGATGCCGAAGGTCGCGGCCTGCGGCACGAAAACCTGCACGCGCAGCTCGTCGGTCCGCGCCATCGAGAACAAGGGCGTTCCACTCGCGGCGTCAGCCGCGACGAGACTGCCGACGTCAATGAGGCGGCTGGTGACGACGCCATCGAAGGGTGCCGTGATCCGCTCAAATTCGGTGAGTTGCTGCAGCCGATCGACCGCTGCCTGCTGCGCCACGACATTGGCCTTTGCGACTGCGACGGCGGCTTGGCGCGCCGCCAGCGTCAGCCGGTCCGTGTCGCCCTGCTGCGCGCTCGACCAGCCTTGCGCGACAAGGCGCGCGGTGCGCTGGTCGGTGACGCGGCCAAGATCGGCGTTGGCTTCCGCCTGCTGCACGGCGGCCTGGAACTGGACCAGCTGTCCCTTCGCCTGCTCCAGTTGCTGATCGAGATCGGGCGCCGCGATCACCGCAAGGACATCGCCTTTCTTCAGCCGCGTTCCAATGTCGGCGTTACGGGTCTTGATATAGCCTGTCGCGCGCGCGAAAAGCGTCGCGCTGTCGAACGCCGCCATATTGCCGGTCAATTCGATGGTGCGGGGCGCGCTGTCCGCCTTGGCGACGAAGGTTCGCACAGTGGGGGTCGCGTTCTGGCGCGCCTGCATCACGGCGTCGGCCTCGGCGCTGCGGCTTAACTTCGAATAGACGCCAAAACCAACGAGCCCGGCGACGATGGCGAGCGCTACGACGCCGAGGAGGCGTGCGATGACCCGCCGCCTCCGCTCGCCGGGCTTTGGTGCGCGCGGCGGCTCCTTGCGTTCGCCCGGCGCCTTTGCACTTGGCGCGTCAAAGTGGGGATCGGGAGGCATGCTGTTCATGACGGCGATCCTTGGGGAGTCAGGTCCTTTGGAGACTGGCGCTCAGGCGTTTTGGCGGCGATCCGCTCGAACCGGCCGATGATGGAATAGAGGAACGGCACGAACAGGAGGGTGGTCATCGTGCCGACCGCGACGCCGCCGATCACGGAGCGGGCCAGCACCGCATTCTGCTCGCCGCCCGGCTCGCCGATCGCCATCGGGATCATGCCGACGATCATCGCGGCGGCGGTCATGAGAACAGGCCGCAATCGCGTGACGCCGGCCGAAAGAGCGGCGTCGAAGGCGCTCATGCCGGCCTCGCGCTGCTCGCGCGCGAAAGTGACGAGCAGGATCGAGTTCGCCGAGGCGACGCCGACAGCCATGATGGCGCCCATCAGCGAGGGCACGCTCAATGTGGTGCCGGTGACGAACAGCATGAGCAATATTCCGGCGCCGGCACCAGGCAGCGCGAGGATCACGGCGAGCGGATCGACAAAGCTCTGATAGTTTATGACCATCAGCATATAAACGAATACCGCCGCGAAGATGAGCCCTAACGCCAGGTTGCCGAAGGCCGATTGCATGCTCTCGATCTGCCCGCGAATGACGATTCGATTGCCGGGCGTCAACTGCGGTTCGACTTCCGCGACGACTTTGCGCAGATCCGCCGCGACGCCGCCAAGATCGCGATCCTGCACGCTCCCGTAAACATCGTAAACGGCCTGAATGTTGGAGTGATTAAAGACCGATTGAACGCCCATCCGCTGCGACGTCGCGAGATTGCCGAGCAACGTCGGGATCGGGGTGCCGTCTGGATCGACTCCGCTGGCGAGCGGCGTATTGTCGAGCTGGTTCTTCGTCGCGATGCGATATTCAGGCGTCTGCACGGGCATGAAGTAGGGAATGCCGTTTTTCGGGTCGGTCCAGAAATTGGGCGAAACCTGCTCCGAGGAGCTGAGGCTGATGTTGAGGTTGTTGGCGACGTCCTGCATGTTGAGCCCGAGCTGCTGCGCGCGCGTGCGGTCCACGGTATAGTACAGTTCAGGCGCGTTCAGTTCCTGCTGGATATGCGCGTCGACGAGGCCGGGAATCTTGCTCATCTTTTCCTGCAGGAGCGCTGCAAGCCGCTTGTTGTTGGCGCGGTCGCGTCCCTGGAGCTGCACGTCGATCTGGGTCGGCACGCCGAAATTCAGCACCTGCGTCACGAGGTCGGCGGGCTGGAAATAAAACATGACGTCGGGAAAAGCGGCGCTCAATTCCGCCCGAAGTCTCTTTATCGTGTCGGCGGTGCGCCCATGTCCTTCGGCGAGTTCGATCTGGATGACGCCATCGTTGACCCCGATGGCGCTGCCATCCGTGAAGGCGAGGTTGTAGAGCCGCTGCGGCAGGCCGATGTTGTCGAGAACGAGCTTCAGCTCCTTCGCTGGGACAACCGTCCGGATCTTGTCCTCTATGTCCTGAAAGATCTGTTCGGTGCGCTCGACGCGGGTGCGCGCCGGCGCCCTGACATGCAGCTGGATCAGGCCGGCGTCGACGGCCGGAAAGAAATCGGAGCCGACGTTGAAAGCCAGCGCGCCGGCTCCGACGACGATCACGAGCGCGACTGCCGGAGTCAGGAATTTCCGCCGCAGGATGCCGGCGAGAAGCCACGCGTAGAAACTGCGGAAGCGATCGAACCGCGCATTGAATCCATCATGGAAGCGCGTCAGCCAGTCGGTCGCTTCGCCGTGCCGCTCATGCTCTTTGCGGATCAGGAGCCCGATCATGATTGGCGTCAATGTGCGCGAGATGCAATAGGACGCGAGCATGGCGAACACCACGGCCATGGCGAGAGGCGTGAACAGATAGCGCGCCGCGCCCTCCAGGAAGAACACGGAGACGAAGACGCAGCATATGGCCAGCGTCGAGATCAGGGCCGGCACGGCGATGCCGGCGGCGCCCTCCAGCACGGCCTGGTCGAAGTCCATGCCCTCCTCGAGCAGCCGGTGCGTGTTTTCGATGGTGACCGTCGAGTCGTCGACGAGAATGCCGACCGCCAGCGCCAGGCCGCCGAGAGTCATGGTGTTGATGGTCTGGCCGAGCGCCGAAAGCACCGCGATCGATGTCAGGATCGAGAGCGGAATCGACACCATGACGACGATCGTCGAACGCCACGAGCCGAGGAAGATAAGGATCATCAGGGCGGTCAGCGCGGCGGCGATCGCCCCCTCGTGAAGCACGCTGGCGATGGCGTTCCGCACGAACACCG
>DAITNE010000249.1:0-3808 GCA_036834765.1 Methylocella sp. | reverse complement strand
TGATGCCGTCGCCGAATTCCTCCTCGATCAGCGCCTTCAGCGCCGGGCCGTTGACAATCACGAGTTCGAAGAAGCGGTAGAGGAGGGGATCCGTCGGCGGCATTGGGCTCCCGCGATAGGGAACCTCGTTCAGCATGCGCTCCTCGGCATCGCTGAGGTCGAACAGCGCCGCCGCCTTTTTCGCCAGCGGCTTCACGAGCTTCATTTGGCCAAGGAGAGCGCCGACGATGAGCACTGGCGACATGCCGCCGATCTCGCCCGCGTTGTAGCTCCAGCTCCAATTTTTCTCGCGCTTGATGTCGAGAATTCTTTCCGTCAGCTCTTCGCGCTTCACGAGGATCGCTCCGTTCAGGGCGTCTTTTGCCAGCTTTCCGCTCCGTCCGGACGAAACGAGAAGGCCTGCGCCAGAGCGGCGGCGCGGCGCAGCGCGTCGGTGCTCGGGCGTCCCTGCGCGGCGCCGAGGGCGGCGATCGTCGAGGCGAGCCGCGGGCCGATATGATAGGGATCGAAGGCCGCGTCGCCGCCGGCACCGGCCAGCGCGCCATGCACGGCGGCGATCTCGGCCGGGCTTCCGCCCGCGTCGAGCGCCAGCATGAAGGCCAGCGCGCCGCGCTGCTCCGGCCGGTCGCGCCATTGCGTGCGCAGCAGCCGGTAGAGGTTGATGAACCGCTTGACCGCGCGCGCCGAGGGGCCGGCGAGGGGCGCCAGGGCGGCGAGCAGCTGGGTCTCGGCTTCCGTCAGAGGCTCATCGAGCGCGGATTCCTTTGCGTCGGGAGGCGGGGCCGGCGTCTTCGCCGCGCCGGCGGCGCCGAGGATGTCGCGGATCTGCGCCGAGGCGTCCTGCCGCGCGGCGATTTGGCCGACCTGGAGCGGCGCTCCGATCCATTTGTCGAGGCTTTGCGAAGAATCGTCCGCCTCGAAACGGGTCGGATCGACGGCGATCAGGCTCACATAGCCTGGCCCCAGCAGGCTATGCGCCTGCGCCAGAATTTCGCGGGCGCGGGCGGCGGGAAGCGCGTCGAGATTATCGAGCGCGACGATGACGCGCCGCGGCGTATCGGCCGGCGCCCCCTGCGCGTAGCCGTTCGCGCCGCCGCGAGTCTGCGCCAGGGCGCCGACCATCGCGATGAAGCGCCGCGCCTCCTGCTTTTGCGCATCGGGGGCGAAGGGCGACGGCTCGGCAAGCGC
The DNA here is from genome assembly GCA_036834765.1 of Methylocella sp. Classification (GTDB taxonomy): domain Bacteria; phylum Pseudomonadota; class Alphaproteobacteria; order Rhizobiales; family Beijerinckiaceae; genus Methylocapsa. Next base: position 2,620 of record DAITNE010000249.1, on the reverse strand, counting down.
CGGATTGGCCGCCCGGAGGCCGCCGGCGCGCCGTTCCGCTTCGGCCGCCTGACGGCTGAGGCGTTCGACGTCGGCGGTGAGATTCTCGACGCGCCGCGTCTGGTGCCCGAAATGGCCGTCGGTGTCGCGCCGGCGCTCGTTGAGTTCGGCCTTGAGCAGGCTTTCGCCGCGAAAGACCAGTCGCAACAGCCTTACGCCGCGCCAGATATTGGAAAGCAGCGCCAGGCCCGCGCCGATGAAGGCGACCGCGCGAAGGGCGAGCAGCCAGTCGGCGTGGACCGCGATCCAGTTGGCCGCGCCCTCCGTCTGCTGCTCCGTGCGCAGCAAGCCGAGCCATTTCGATTGATTGTCGAAGGCGGCGCCAAGGCCAAGGCCGATCGCGAGGAGAATGATCACGGCGACGATCCGCTTCCTTTGGCCTTTGAGGCCGAAGAAGGCGCGCAGCGCGAAATTCGTCCGCGACGGGCCGCGGGCGTCGGCCGCCTCGGCGACCATATCCTTGTAGCTAAGCAGCGGATCGCCGGCGACGCCGAACGAATTCATCGCCGCCTTGATGCGGCCGCGCCGGCCCGTCGAATAGGCGTCGATCTGCGAGCCCGGCGTCTCGTAGAGCAACGTATCGGCGAGCCTCGCCCGCCGCGCGTCCGCCTCTTCGAGCACGCGCCGCTCGGCCTCCAGCTTCAGCCTGGCGGCATCGAGCCGTTCGAACGCCTCGCGCGCCGCAACATCGGGATCGCGGGCGGCGTGGCTCGCCTCGATGGCGAGGGCCGGCGCCACTATCGCCAGACGCGCGTAAAGCGCCTCCGCCAGCGCGGTAGCGGGATGGCCGTCGAGATCGGCGGCGTCGACCCGCACGGTCGCGATGGGGCTGAGGAACGGGCTCGAACCCGCATTCGCGGCGGCGGCGCCAAGACGCTCGATGGCCGCGACGAGCTTGTTCAGCGCGACGCTTTTGCCGCATCCGGCGGGACCAAAGAGGCCGATAGCGAGCGGCGTCTGGGTCCTGCCGTGGCTCGTGAGCTCGGCCAGCAACTCGAGCGGCGCATCTATTCCGAGCGCGCCGGAGGCGAGAGCGGCGGGGTCGTCGCCTGCGTCGGCGGCGAAAATCGGCGACGCGAACGCGCCGCCCTGCGTGGCGGTCGCCGGAGGCGAGGCCGGCCGGGTCAGCGGGTTTTGCTGCGCCCGCGGTTGCGAGGTCCCCTGCGGGGGCGCTGGTTGCGTCGGCTCTCCCCGCGCGCCGGGAATGATCGTTCCAAGGTTCCGCAGTCCGATGTCTGGCAAGGCGCAAATCCCAAAATATGTTTGTTCGGCAAGGCGCTCGAAAGCGTTCCTGGCGCACCTAGGCAGCCGATTATGACGCGCCTAAGACCCGTTGGCCACCCGGACGATCGCCCGACGCCGCGATGATTTCGCCGCAACGGCGGGACGGCCCGCCCATTTGTCTGGACCGTTTCGCCGCGCACGTCTACATAGCGTCGCAACCCTTATAATTCTCTGACAACGGATACGAGCCCTGATGGCGCGGCAATTCATTTATCATATGCAAGGCCTGTCGAAGACTTGGGCGACCGGGAAGAAGGTCCTCGATAACGTCAATTTGTCCTTCTATCCCGACGCCAAGATCGGCGTGCTCGGCGTCAACGGCTCGGGCAAATCGACGCTTTTGCGGATCATGGCGGGTCTCGACAAGGAGTTCACCGGCGAGGGCTTTGTCGCCGAAGGGGCGAAAGTCGGCTATCTGCCGCAGGAGCCGCAGCTCGACAATAGTCTCGACGTGCGCGGCAATGTGATGCTGGGCGTCGCGGCGAAAAAGGCGATCCTCGACCGCTACAATGATCTCGCCATGAATTATTCCGACGAGACCGCCGACGAAATGACGAAGCTGCAGGACGAGATCGAGCACAAGGGGCTTTGGGACCTCGACGCGCAGGTCGATCTCGCCATGGACGCGCTCGGCTGCCCGCCGGACGACTGGCCGGTCGACAAGCTCTCGGGCGGCGAGCGTCGCCGCGTCGCGCTCTGCAAGCTGCTGCTCGAACAGCCGGATCTGCTGCTGCTCGACGAGCCGACCAACCATCTCGACGCCGAAACCGTCAACTGGCTCGAAGGGCATCTGCGCAACTACCCCGGCGCGATTCTGATCGTCACCCATGACCGCTATTTCCTCGACAATGTGACGGGCTGGATTCTGGAGCTCGATCGCGGCCGCGGCATTCCCTACGAGGGCAATTATTCGTCCTGGCTGAAGCAGAAGCAGAAGCGCATGCTTCAGGAGAACCGCGAGGATGAGGCGCGCCAGCGCGCCATCGAGGCGGAGGCCGGCTGGATGGCGTCGAGCCCGAAGGCGCGCCAGTCGAAATCCAAGGCGCGCATCCAGCGCTATGAGGATCTTGTCGCCAAGCAGAACGACAAGCAGGCGGTGACCGGCCAGATCGTCATTCCGGTCGCCGAGCGGCTTGGCAATACGGTGGTCGATTTCGATCATCTGTCTAAAGGATTCGGCGACAAGCTGCTGATCGACGATCTCTCCTTCAAGCTGCCGCCCGGCGGCATCGTCGGCGTCATCGGCCCGAACGGCGCCGGCAAGTCGACCCTGTTCAAGCTGATCACCGGCCAGGAA
>DAITNE010000248.1:0-3826 GCA_036834765.1 Methylocella sp. | reverse complement strand
GAGACCACTTCCCTTGCGTATTCAACGGCGTCGAGGCCGGTCGGATTGCGCCCGCCATGGGTGGAGATCTCCCATTTGCCGGGGGCGGTCGCTTTGGCGTCGATCGCCACCACGATGCATTGGCTGCCGAATTTTTCCGCCGCCTCGCGGACAAAGCCGCGGTTTTGCACGGCGGCGGTCATGATCGAGGCCTTGTCCGCCCCGGCGAGCAGCAGCGCGCGGATGTCTTCCAGCGTGCGCACGCCGCCACCGACGGTGAGCGGCATGAAGCAGGCCTCCGCCGTGCGCCGGACGACGTCGAGCAAGATCGGACGGTCCTCATGGCTCGCGGTAATATCGAGGAAGCACAATTCGTCGGCGCCGGCCGCGTCATAGGCGATGGCGCATTCGACCGGATCGCCGGCGTCCTTGAGATCGACGAAATTGACGCCCTTGACGACGCGCCCGTCCTTGACGTCGAGGCAGGGAATGATGCGGGATTTAAGCATGGGCCTTCGCCTTGCGGATCAATTCCAGCGCTTCCGCGGGGTCGAGGCGCCCGTCATAGAGCGCGCGGCCCGTGATCGCGCCGTTGAGCCTGGCGCAATCCGGCTGCAGCAGCAGCTCGACGTCGGCGAGCGAGGCGAGGCCCCCGGAGGCGATGACGGGAATTTCGAGCGCGCCCGCCAGCGCCAATGTCGCATTGATGTTCAGCCCCTGCAAAATCCCGTCGCGGGCGATGTCGGTATAGATGATGGCGGCGACGCCTGCGTCTTCGAAGCGCAGGCCAAGCTCAAGGGCCTTGATCTCTGATTTTTTGGCCCAGCCCTCGACGGCGACGAGCCCGTCCCGCGCGTCGATGCCGACCGCGACGCGGCCCGGATGGTGCCGGGCCGCCTCGCGCACCAGCGCCGGATCGCGCACAGCGGCGGTTCCAATGATGATCCGCGCGACGTCTTTTTCGAGCCAGCGCTCGACGGTTTCGAGGTCGCGGATGCCGCCGCCGAGTTGAACGGGGATTTTCACGCTGGCGAGAATTTCCTCGACCGCCTCCGCGTTCATCGGCTTGCCGGCGAAGGCGCCGTCGAGATCGACGACATGCAGCCATTCGAAGCCCTGCCGCGCGAAGGCCTCCGCCTGCGCCGGCGGATCGGCGGAAAAGACCGTCGCCTTCTCCATGTCGCCCTGTTCGAGGCGCACGCAGCGGCCGTCTTTAAGGTCGATGGCGGGATAAAGGATCATGGCCGCCACCTCAAAAAATTGGCGATCAGCGCCAGCCCGAGGGTCTGGCTTTTTTCGGGATGGAACTGCGCGCCGAGGATATTGTCGCGCGCGATCAGGGCGGCGAACGCGCCGCCGTAATCCGCGCTGGCGACGACGGCGTCTAGGTCGAGCGGCCTGAACCCGTAGGAATGCACGAAATAGGCGTGCAGGCCCTTCGGCCCGGTCGGGATGTTATCCAGCACCGGGTGCGTGCGGACGGGATCGAGCGTGTTCCAGCCCATGTGCGGTATGCGCAGCGCCGGGTCGTCGGGTTCGATCGCGACCACCTCGCCCGCGATCCAGCCGAGGCCTTCCGTCTCGCCGTGTTCCAGCCCACGCGTCGCCAGAAGCTGCATGCCGACGCAAATGCCGAGGAAGGGGCGGCCCTTTTCGAGCACGGCGGCGCGCATGGCCTCGACCATGCCGGGCACGGCGTCAAGGCCCTGCCGGCAATCGGCGAAGGCGCCGACGCCCGGCAGCACGATGTGGTCCGCCGCCGCCACGACTTCGGGGTCCGGCGTCACGGCGATGGCGCAGGAGAGCCCCGCCTCGCGCGCGGCGCGCTCAAAGGCCTTGTGGGCCGAGTGCAGATTGCCCGACCCGTAATCGACGATGGCGACGTTCATTCTTAGGCCTCGGGCGCCGGAAAGCTGCCGATCACAGGCGTGGGGCCCGGGGGCGGCGGCGGGCGGTGCGGCTGGGCGGTCGCGATGCGTTGCGGCGCGGTCTCGACTTGCGGGTCGAGCCGGCGATAAAAGGCCATCTCAGCCTCTTCGAGATCGGGCGCGGCGACGATTTCGGCGAGGTTGTAGCCGCGCCGCCAGAGCTTGTTCTCAATCAGGCGGTTCGCCTCGAGGCCGAGAAAAATCTGCAGAAGAAGCGCCAGCACGAGGCCGGCGCCTGAGGAGAGGGCACCCCCTGCGACGAGGTTCAAAAGGATGAGGATCGCGGCGCACCAGAGCGCGGCGGAGAGCCACAGCCCGCGCGCGAGCAGCCAGAACGGCCCGAAGAAAAACGCGGACCAGCAAAAGCCTTCCCGCACGAATGCGGCGTCGGCGACTTCGGCGCCGCCGCCCGCGCCCGGCAGATGGACCGAATAGACGGCCATGATTTTCTGGCTCCTTACCAACGGATTCGTTTGAGCGCTCACCCCTCGTCCTGAGGAGCGGGCGAAGCCTGCGTCTCGAAGGATGAGTTCGCTAGCTTCTCTGGAGCGCCCTCGTGGTTCGAGACGCGCCTTCGGCGCTCCTCACCATAAGGGCTTTTAGTTACCCCCCGAGCGTTCCCTTGGTGGAGGGAATGGCGCCCTTCTGGCGCGGATCGAGCGCGACCGCAAGACGAAGCGCGCGGGCGAGGCCCTTGAAGCATGTCTCCGAAATATGGTGCGCGTTCGCGCCATATAAAGTCTCGACGTGCAGCGTGATCCCGGCGTTCATCGCAAAGGCCTGAAAGAACTCGCGCACCAGCTCGGTGTCGAATTCGCCGATTTTCTGGCGCGGAAACTCGGTTCTGAACACGAGAAAAGGTCGCCCCGAGACGTCGATCGCGACGCGGGTCAAGGTTTCGTCCATCGGCAAAAGGGCGTCGGCGTAGCGCGCGATGCCGGCGCGGTCGCCAAGCGCCTGCCGGACGGCCTGGCCCAGCGCGATGCCGACATCCTCGACGGTATGGTGCTGGTCGATATGGAGATCGCCCTTGGCGGAAATGGCGATGTCGATCAGCGAGTGGCGCGCGAGCTGCTCCAGCATGTGATCGAAAAAGCCGATTCCGGTCGAGATTTTGGCCGCGCCGGTCCCGTCGAGATCGACGGATACCTCGATCTCGGTCTCTTTGGTCTTGCGGGAGATCTTGGCGGCGCGCATGGGAAACTCGGCATAATCTAGCCGCTGCTCTAGCAAGTCGGCGAGCCGTTGGCTAGCAGAACCGGATTGGTCCCCCTTCGAGGAACACGGGATGAAGCCCGGAGTCCTATGGCTGGCCGTGGTGGGAAACCTCGACGGTGACCGGTTGCGGCCGCACCTTCGACGTGCAGCTCGATTTCGCGCCCGACCAGACAGGCACACATATCACCCAACCCGCCGATGGTCGCAAAGCGCGCTAGGGGCGCGGGGATCGTCGCGGCGCTTATTTGAAGCCGATCACGACCCCGTCGGCGCCGAGCGCGAGTTGCAGCCCCTCGCGCTGTGTCTTGAGGCGCATGGTGACGCCCTTGTTGTTGCTGAGCCACAGGGTTCCGCCGCTCTGGTCGCCGATCGCCCAGCCTGCGCGAACCTGAACATAGGCGCCGGCGAAATCCGCCCGGTTGGTGAGGCCGTAGACGACTCCCGATGCGGTCAGGCGCGAGGCGCCGATGCCGCCGACGCCAAGGCCCGCGACCGTGATCGGGTAGGATTTGCCGCCATATTTCAGCGCGCCGCCGCCGATGGCGCCCGATCCGATGAACGCCACCTGAATCTGCTGGATCGAGACCGTCGCGGACGGCGCCCCCTGCGGCTTCTCCTGCGCGAGCGCCGGCGACGCAAGAAGGACGCAGGCGGCGAGGCCGGCAAGGGCTGATTTCAGGGTCATGGGGGTACTCGCGGGA
>DAITNE010000247.1:0-3868 GCA_036834765.1 Methylocella sp. | reverse complement strand
CCTTGCCCGCTTGGACGAGTTCGGCCATTGCGCCGACGGTCTCTTCGATCGGTACGGATGGATCGACGCGGTGCTGGTAGTAGAGATCGATCACGTCGACGCCGAGCCTTTTGAGCGACGCTTCGGCGACGGATTTGACGTTCTGGGGGGTGCTGTCGAGCCCCGTCACGCGATCAAAGCCGATGCCCTCGGCGCCGATGCGAAAGCCGAATTTGGTGGCGATGACGACTTGATCGCGAACGCCGCGCAGGGCGCGGCCGACGATCTTCTCATTGTCATAGGGGCCATAGACCTCGGCGGTATCGAAAAAATTGATGCCGAGATCGACGGCACGGCGCAGTGTGTCGATCGACTGCGCCTCGTCCTGGCCGCCGTAAGCCCCCGTGAAGCCCATGCAGCCAAGGCCGATAGCGGAGACCTCCAGAGTGCCGAGTTTGCGCTTTTTCATGAATTGATCTCCTGGTGAGGGTGGCCGCCACAAAATGGGGGAGTGCAACCCTTCAGACTATACGTACAATCGGGAACACCCTGTTCGATTGGGCTCATCAATGGATCGCGCCTATCTTCCCCAGCTCGCGATTTTCGCCGCCGTCGCCAATCTGCGCGGATTCCGCTCCGCATCCGCCAGTCTGGGGCTCTCTCCCTCAGCCGTCAGCCATGCGATCAGCGATCTGGAGGCAAAGCTCGAGTGTCGATTGTTTCAGCGCAGCACCCGCAGCCTCGCCCTGACCGAGGCCGGCGCGCGTCTTCTCGAACGTCTCGGACCGGCTCTGGGAGAAATCGAGCTCGCCGTGCGGGACGCCAGCGAAATCGATGTCCGGCCGCGCGGCCGCGTTCGAATTACGGCGCAATATCTCTCGGCCGAGCATCTTCTCGCGCCTCATCTCGCCAGCTTTCTCTCGGCGCATCCCGAGATATCGCTTGAGATCACGACCGATGACCGCTTCGTCGACATTGTCGCCGAAGGCTATGACGCCGGCATTCGTCTTGGCGAGAATCTGGAGCCCGACATGATCGCGACCCGCATCGGCGGTCAGCTGCGGCTGATCCTGATCGCGGCGCCCTCCTATCTTGAGAAATACGGCGCGCCGCGGTCGCTGGAGGAGCTGACCAAACAAGCGCCCGAGCCCCTAACGACTCGACACCCCGACCTTGAAGCCCGGAGCGCAGGACTCTCAAATGGCCACAGATAGCAACGCCGGAGACGCCAAGCCGAAGCCCGGCCTTTTCGAGCGCGTTTTTGCTCGCGCCGCCGCTGAGGCGCAGCCGCCCGAGGCGCAACCGCCGGCGCCTGAACCGCCGCAGCCTGAAGGAACGCCCGCGCCCCCACGGCCCGGGCTTTTCGAGCGCGCTTTCCCTCGCGCAGCCGCGGAGCCGCAACCGAGGCAGAACGAGCCGCCGGCACCTGATCCGTCGCCGGCACCGCGGCAGCCTGGTCTCTTCGGGCGCGTTTTCGCTCGCGCAGGCGCGGAGCCGGAGTCGCCAGCGCCGCAACCGCAGCAGCTCGAACCGTCGCCAGCGGCGCCTTCGGAACTCCCGGCACTTCGCCCGCCGGCAGCAACTGAGGCGGTCGCCCCGAAAGGCTGGTGGTCGCGATTGCGCGACGGTCTCGCGCGCTCGTCCGACTCCATTGGCTCGGGCATCGCCGCGATCTTCACCAAGCGCAAGCTCGACGGCGCGATGCTCGATGATCTCGAAGACGTGCTGATCCGATCGGATCTCGGCGTCGCGACGGCCTCGCGCCTTTCCGGCATCGTCGGAAAAGGCCGCTACGACAAGGAGATCGAGGTCAAGGAGGTCAAGGAGATCCTCGCGGCGGAGATCGAGCGCGTTCTCGTCCCCTATGCCAAGCCGCTGGAGATCGACGCCGCCATAAAGCCCAACGTCATTCTCGTCGTCGGCGTGAATGGATCAGGCAAGACCACCACAATCGGCAAGCTGGCGGCGCAATTTACGGGCGAGGGGCGCCGCGTGGTGCTCGCCGCCGGCGACACCTTCCGCGCCGCCGCGATCGAGCAATTGCGCATCTGGGGCGCGCGGTTCGGCTGCGAGGTCATCGCCCGCGCACAGGGCTCGGACGCTTCGGCGCTCGCCTACGACGCCATGCAGGCCGCGCGGGAGAGCGGCGCGGACGTGCTGCTGATGGATACCGCGGGGCGGCTGCAAAACCGCGCCGAGCTCATGGCCGAGCTCGAAAAGATCATGCGCACAATGAAAAAACTCGATCCCGCCGCCCCGCACGCCGTGCTTCTCGTTCTCGACGCGACAGTCGGCCAGAACGCCCTCAGCCAGGTCGAGATATTCGGCAAGGTCGCGGGCGTCACCGGCCTCGTCATGACCAAGCTCGACGGGACCGCGCGCGGCGGCATTCTTGTCGCGATCGCCGAAAAATTCGCCTTGCCGATCCACTACATCGGCGTGGGCGAAACTGCGGGCGATCTCGCCGCCTTCGACGCGGGGGAGTTTGCGCGGGCCATCGCCGGGCTGGAGGAGGAGCGCGCCGCTGCGCGGTGAGACACCTCAAGCCAGCGCCAGAGCCTCGGCCTCAGCCTCACCCGCCCACACAAAACCCGCCAGCTGATGCCGCGCGAAGGTGAATTGCCGGCGGGCATAAGTGCGGGTGTCGCGTTTTGCGAGTTCAGCCGCCTCGCTTAAACTGATTTCGCCCCTGAGATGAGCGATCAGATGGCGCAGGCCATGCGCGCGCATGAGCGGCAGGGCGGGATCGAGATCGCGCCGGAGCAGAGCCTCGGCCTCCGCCAAGGCGCCGGCCTCCAGCATCGCGTCGAAGCGCGTATTGATGCGCCGCTTCAGCTCGTCGCGCTCGGGATTGAGAAAAATCGCCCGCGCGCCGGCGATGTCGAGCAAGGGCGGCATCCGCGCGACTTGGAAGGCGGAGAGGCTTTTGCCCGTCGCCTCCAGAACTTCGAGCGCGCGCAGGATCCGCTGCGGATCGCTCGGGCGCAGGCGCGCCGCCATCAAAGGGTCGCGGCGGGCGAGTTCGGCGTGCAGTTCGGCGGCGGGAACGCCCGCCCCCCGCGCGCGCACCGCCGCCCGCACCTCGTCCGGCACGGTCGGAATGCCGGAGAGCCCCTGCGTCAGCGCCTTGAAATAGAGGCCCGTGCCGCCGACGAAAATGGGCGGGCGGCCCTCACGCTTCGCCTCGCTGAGCGCGCCGCGCGCGGCCCCAAGCCACAAGGCGACCGAATAATTGACCGCCGCATCGACATGGCCGAACAGGCGATGCGGCGCCTTCGCCTCGTCCGCGACGCCAGGGCGCGCGGTGATAATCCGCAGATCGCGGTAGACCTGCATCGAATCGGCGTTGATCAGGACGCCGCCCGTCGCAAGAGCCAGCCGCAGCGCCAGGGCGGATTTGCCGCTCGCCGTCGGTCCCGCGATGAGAATGGCTGAAGGCAGGCCTTGCGTTTTCAATGCCGTGCGGGGCGACCCCCGCTCTAGACCGTCGCCCGGCGCAACTCGCGCGGCAGCGGGAAGAATACGCCCTCGTTCGCGGTCGAGACTTCCTCGACATGCAGCTCGAAACGCTGCGCGAACGCGTCCATGATCTCCTCGACGAGGATTTCGGGGGCCGAGGCGCCAGCCGTGATCCCAAGCGACGAAATATTGTCGAACAGCGCCCATTCGACGTCTTCGGCGCGCAGCACCAGACGGGCGAGCTTGCAGCCGGAACGCTCGGCGACTTCCTTGAGACGCTGCGAATTGGATGAATTCGACGAGCCGACGACGATCAGCGCATCGACGATGGGGGCGATCCGCTTCACCGCTTCCTGCCGGTTCGTCGTCGCATAGCAGATGTCCTGGCGATGCGGCCCGACGATGCGCGGGAAGCGCTGCGTCAGGGCTT
>DAITNE010000246.1:0-3870 GCA_036834765.1 Methylocella sp. | reverse complement strand
GATGCGGGCGATGTCGCGTAGCGCTTGGGAATTCTTGAACGTCACGATGCCGGAGAAGGAAATCGAGAGGCCAAGGGCGAGGCCGGCCTCAGCCAGCTCCAGCGATGAGGTGAAGCAATGCAGCACGGCCTTGAAGGGCCCCTTCCCCATTTCGTCCTGAAGGATCGCCGCCATGTCCTCGTCGGCGTCGCGGCTGTGGATGACGAGCGGCAAGCCGGTTCGGCGCGCGGCTTCGACATGAGTGCGGAAGACTCTGTGCGCGGCGTCGCGCGGCGCGCCAGGATAATGATAATCGAGGCCCGCCTCGCCGATGCCGACGCATTTTGGATGCGCCGCGAGCGCGACGAGCCGATCGAGATCGACTTCTGGTGCCTCGTGGACGTTTTCCGGATGCTCGCCGACCGTGCAGAACACCTCGGGATAAGCGTCTGCGAGGGCGGCGATCTCGCCAAACCGGTCAATCCGGGTCGAAATCGAGATCATGCGCTCGACGCCCGCCGCGCGCGCGCGCTGAACCACGCCGTCGCGATCAGCAGTGAAATCGGGAAAATCGAGATGGCAGTGGCTGTCGATCAGCATGGATTGGCTCGGGATCAAGAAACGCTCTGGCCCGGGGCTCCGGCGTCCGCTTCGACGTAACGCGGGAAAATCGGCGTCGGCGCCGGCAGCAAAGCCCCTGGCGCCAGCGCAAGCGCGCGCTCGGCGTCGGCGAATTGGCGGGCGTCTTCCGCAACGCCCAATGAATCGAGCAGCTTCGCCATCGACGCCGGCATGAAGGGCTGCGCCATGATCGCGACTATACGCAAAACCTCGGCCGTCACATAGAGGATCGTCTCCATGCGAACCGGGTCGGTCTTGCGCTTGATCCAGGGCTCCTCGGCGGCGAAATAGCGGTTCGCCTCCGCCACCACGCGCCAGATCTCCGCCAATATCAGATGCAGGGCGAAGTCCTTCATCAACGCGCGGGCCTGCGGCGCCAGCGCGGCGGCCTCGCCCAAAATCGCTTCGTCGGCGCGCGTGAGCGCGCCCGGCGTCGGCAAGGCGCCATTGCAGTTTTTGGCCAGCATCGAGAGCGAGCGCTGCGCCAGATTGCCGAGATCATTGGCGAGATCGGCGTTGATGCGGTTGACGATCGCTTCATGCGAGTAATTGCCGTCCTGCCCGAACGGAACCTCGCGCAAAAAGAAATAGCGCAGCGGATCGACGCCGTAATGGGCCGCGAGCGCGAAGGGATCGATCACATTGCCGACCGACTTCGACATTTTCTCGCCGCGGTTGAACAGGAACCCATGCACCACGATCTGCTTCGGCACGGGCAACCCGGCCGACATCAGGAACGCCGGCCAATAGATCGCGTGAAACCGCGTGATGTCCTTGCCGATCACATGCGCGTCCGCCGGCCAGAATTTGGCGCGCGGCGCCTCCGGGTCCGGGAAGCCGGTCCCGGTGATGTAATTGGTCAGGGCGTCGACCCAGACATACATCACGTGCTTCGGATCGCCCGGCACAGGGACGCCCCAGTCGAAGGTCGACCGGCTGATTGACAGATCATTGAGGCCTCGCTCGACAAAGGCGATGATCTCGTTGCGGTATTTCTCCGGCGTCACGAATTCCGGATGGTCGCGATAGTGCTTTAAGAGGCGCTCCTGATAGGCCGACAGCCTGAAATAATAGCTTTCCTCCTCGACCCACTCGACGGGCGCGCCGCTCGGCGCGAGACGGTGCCCCTGTGGCCCTTCTGTCAGCTCCGATTCATCGAAGAAGGCTTCGTCGCGGACCGAGTACCAGCCCGGATATTTCGAAAGATAAATATCGCCGGCCGCAGCCATCCTGCGCCAGATCTCCTGCGATGCGGCGTGGTGGCGCGCCTGTGTCGTGCGCACGATATCGTCGGCGGGCGCGTTCAGCGCCGCGCCCATCGCCTCGAACTGCGCCGCCGTGCGGTCGGCGAGCTCTAGCGGGGTCAACCCTTCCCGCGCGGCCGTCTGCTGCATTTTCTGGCCATGTTCGTCCATGCCGGTGAGGAACAGCGTCTCATAGCCGTCGAGGCGCTTAAACCGGGCGATGGCGTCGGTCGCGATGCGCTCATAGGCGTGCCCGATATGCGGGGCGCCATTGGCGTAGGGAATGGCGGTCGTAATGAAGAAAGACGGGCCGGACATGGAGCTGCAATCTCAAAGGTCTGGGGCATGCTCCGCGCGAGCGCGCGCATTATGCCATGGGTTTGTCCTGACGGACGATGTTAAGCGGAAGCACCGCCAATTTTGGCAGGTTTCAAGGGGCGGAGGCCCGGGCCGCCGCGACGAGATCGGAAAAAATGGCGATTATGAATGGACGCTTGTCGAGATTGAGCGCTTCCGTCTCCCGCGCGGCCTCGCTTAACTTTTCCCATGCCGCGGCGTAAGGCGCAAGCCGCCGCGGATCGCCTTTCCCTTCGAGCGCCCCGCCCCGCACCTTCTCCTCGAGCCAGTCGTAGACGGAGGCGAGCAGCGCCTCATACTCGTTTGCGCCATCGCGCAACGAGACCTGCTCGGCGATGGCGTCCACCGCTCGCCAATCGACCTTCGGCAATTCGCCCAGCATTCGGCGCAGCCTGGCGTCGGTTTCGAGCCCGCGCCCGTCGAGCAGCCGCAAGACGCCGTGCAGCGATCCGCGGGCGGCTTCGATGGCGGCTTCAACCTGCGCCGGCGCCGCGCTCGACCAAGGGGGACCCAGCGTCGTCAAGACTCGCGCGATGTCGGCCGGCTCCAGCGGCTTCAACGCGATCTTGCGGCAGCGCGATCGAATCGTCGCAAGGACGCGGCCGGGCCTCTGCGCGAGAATCAAAAACACCGAGCGCGGCGGCGGCTCCTCGATCAGCTTCAGGAGCGCGTTGCCGCTTTCTGCGTTAAGGTCTTCAGCGCTGTCGAGGATGCAGATCCGGTAGCCGCCCCGCCCCGCCGCCTGATGGAACAGGTTCCGCGCCGCGCGCACTTCCTCGGCGCGAATGTCCGTGAAGTGCCTCTTGTTTTTTTCGCTCCACTCCCGCCGCAGCAGAACGAGATCGGGATGAGACGACGCGGAAATCTGCCGCGCGACCGGATGATCCGGCGGCACATCGAGGCTGAGGGCGCCGGCGGGATCGGGATTGGCGAGAAGAAAACGCGCGAAACGCCAGGCCAGCGTCGCCTTTCCGACGCCGGCGGGGCCGCCAATCAGAAACGCTTGCGGCAATCGCCCCGATGCGTAGGCCTGCAGGAATTCGCTTTCGGCCTCGGCATGGCCGAACAGGTTTGAGGCCTCGCGCGGATGCGGCGCCTCCTCGAAGCGATCGGATTCGGGGGGCGTTTCGCCCGCCGCTCTAGGCGCCATGCTCTTGCTCCGCGGGCGCGGCGATGAGGCGCTCGGAGGCCAGGCGCCAGATGGCGTCCGCCACTCCCCTCTCCGGGGCGCTCGCATCGATGACGGCGCAGCGTTCGGGGTTGGCCGCCGCAATCGCGAGAAAGCTTGCGCGCAGGCTCTCGTGAAATCGAAGGTCCTCGCCTTCGAAACGATCAAGCGTCTCGCCGGGCGCGCGGCGGCGCGCGGCGCGTCTCAGCCCCTCCTCCGCCGGGAGATCGAGGATCAGGGTAAGGTCCGGACGCAGATCGCCCAATGCGACGCGTTCGAGCGCATTGAGGACGCGCGGATCAATCTCGCCCGCCGCACCCTGGTAGGCGCGCGTCGAATCGGAAAAACGGTCGGAGACGACCCATTTTCCGGCTGCGAGGGCGGGCTCGATGGTGTTGTCGATATGATCAATCCGCGCCGCCGCGAAAAGATTCGCCGAAATCAAGGAATTGTCCGACGAGGAACTCGCCACCATCCGCACCAAGATCGAAGAATTCCAAC
>DAITNE010000245.1:0-3877 GCA_036834765.1 Methylocella sp. | reverse complement strand
GTGTGGTGGGGAAAGGCGCTTCCCGGCGCAAAGCGAACGAAGCTCGTCGCCCGCGCAACCTCTTCGCCGATGCGATCCAGCATGAGCCGATCAACGCCGGGATGCGGCGACGGGGTCCATTGCGCTTCGCCCAGCAGTACGACGACGCGTTGCGAAAAATCGGCGTTTATTTTCATGCGGCTAGCCTTAATCCATATGAGCCGAGTTGCAAATCGCAGGTTTGCTGGAGCGCTTGCCGCGACCACAGGATCATAAAAACAGCTCCGACGCCTCGTTTTATCGCATTTTCTTCACGCGAACCTTGATCCGTCCGCTCGAAAATGCGCTAAAACCGCGTGACGATATCGGCCAGCGCAGGGCGAGCGCGGTCCTCGCGCAGCGCGTCGCAGCGGCCGATATGAACAAACCCGGCGATCTTTTCATGCGCGCCAAGGCCGAGGCGAGCCAGGACGTCAGCGTTATAGGCATACCATTCGGTGAGCCACGCCGAGGCGAAGCCAAGCGCATTCGCCGCCACCACGAGGTTCATGCACACGGCGCCTGCGGACAAAACCTGCTCCCATTCCGGGATTTTGGCGTGCGGCGCCGCGCGCGAGACGACGGCGACGACCAGCGGCGCGTGCGAGAGACGCATTCGTTCCGCCGCAATGCGCGGGGCGTCGGCTTCGGCGTGCAGGCCGACGTAGACCTCGGCGATGATCTCGCCCGCCCGCTCGCGCGCCTCGCCTTCGAAAACGATGAAACGCCAGGGCGCGAGCTTGCCGTGATCGGGCACGCGCGCGGCGATCTCCAGCAGCGCATCGATTTCGCGCGCGCTGGGCCCGGGACCGCACAAGGCCGCCGGCGGCGCCGAGCGCCGGGGCTTCAGTAATTCGATCGTGCGGTTCATCGAAGGTTCACGGCAGGTTCATGGATTCCGGCATAAAAGGACACCGGATCAAAGCGCGCCCGAGGCGAAGACACAAGCTGGCTGTGAGGGAAGAATACTGTTAATAAATTCTATCTTTTTTATGGTTTCACCGCGACCGGGGTGCTGGACAATCCAGCCCCGCGGCGCCCTTTCCGAATAAAAGGCGATGTCGACCACGCGACAATTCGTCGCCAAAGGCCAAGCGAATGCAGAGGCGGCCAAGCGAATCCAATGATCCAAATTCCGTTCCGCTCGGCGCCGGCTTCGGCGAATCCATGAAAAGGCCGCATAATTTGGCACATTGCGAGAAATCTGCGCAGTCGCGTGCGCGCTAGCACATCGTTCGAGCCCGCCGCCGCGCCACGTCCTTGAGAACATCTCCATCGGATTTTTCCACAAATGTCGCTTTTCGATACGCTCGGCTACCCCTCTAGCGCGCTCGGCGGTCCGTACGCGCGCCAAGGCCTCTCCGAGGCGGGGAAGCGGCTTGAGGCCCCGGCCTGGACCGACCGCGCCACCCTGCTGGCGATTTCGGCCCTGGTTGCCTTCTCCGGGCTCGCGCTCACCTGCTGGCTGATCGGCGGAACGGTTGTTCCGTGGGATTCGAAAAATCATTTTTATCCGATGTTCCGCTTTCTCGCCGACGCCCTTCGCCACGGCGAGATCCCGCTCTGGAACCCCTATCATTTCGCCGGACATCCCTCTGTCGCGGATCCGCAGTCCCTGCTCTTCACGCCGAGCATGGTTCTGTTCGCGCTCTTCGCGCCCGACGCCTCGATGCAGCTGTTCGACGCCATCATTCTCGCGCATCTCGCTTTCGGCGGCCTTTGCGTCCTTGGGCTGTTTCGAAGATGGCGCTGGGCGCCCGCCGGCGCCGTCCTCGCGGCGATAATCTTCATGCTCGGCGGCGCGGCGTCCTCGCGCCTGCAGCACACCGGCATGATCATTTCCTATTCCTTCTTTCCGGCCGCGCTTTGGTGCCTCGAGATCGCTCTGGAGCGACGCTCCCTCCGGTTCGCCCTGCTATTCGGCGCCTTCGCGGCGCTGATGGCTCTCGGGCGCGATCAGGTCGCCTATCTGCTCTGCATGGTTCTCGCCGGACGCGCGATCTTCGCCGTCTGCGGCTCCGGCGCCCCCCTCGCCTATCTTCGCGCGAGGCTCGGCGTGCTGGAGCTCGGCGCGTTCGTCATCGCAGCCGTTCTCTTCGTGCCGGCGCTGCTCACGATGCAATTTCTCGGCGATTCGAATCGGCCGGGCATCGCCTTTGGCGTCGCGGCGGCGGGTTCGCTCGCGCCAGTCAATCTGATCACGCTTTTCGTGCCGAATTTCTTCGGATCCCTCGACAATCTCTATGATTATTGGGGTCCGGACTACGACACCATGGCCCGTGCGGACTGGACCGATCGCGCCGTCGACTATCTGTTCATCGGCACATTACCGATCCTGCTTCTGATCTGGCACGGGATCGGCGCCGGGCGCCTGCTCGCGCGCGGCATGCGGTTTTTCTCGATTATCCTCTGCGTTGCGATCTTGTACTCGCTCGGCCGCTATACGCCGTTCTTTTCATTGGCGTTCGACTGGATCCCCGGTGTCTCGCTCTATCGCCGTCCAGCCGACGCCACCTTCATTCTCAACATTGGCCTTGCTTTCGGCGCCGGCTATCTGCTGCACCGCTACATCGTCGACGGCTTGCCGAACCTTTTCGCCCCGCGATGGCTGGGCTGGGCGATGGCCGCCG
The DNA here is from genome assembly GCA_036834765.1 of Methylocella sp. Lineage (GTDB taxonomy): Bacteria > Pseudomonadota > Alphaproteobacteria > Rhizobiales > Beijerinckiaceae > Methylocapsa. Next base: position 1,229 of record DAITNE010000245.1, on the reverse strand, counting down.
CCACCGCGACCGCAATCGCCGTCGTGATCGGCACGGGTCTCGCCTTTTCCTTGAGAGAAGGCCGTCTCGCGACCTCATTCGCTCAGCTTGGCGTCTCCGCCGCCATTGCACTTGGCGGAGCGGCGCTCCTGTTCGCCTTGCGGGACCGTCGCCGCCGCGCCTTCGCGGCCAGTCTCCTCGTTCTCGTGAGCGGCGGCGAGATTTTGTGGCGCAACGCCGCCTCTTCGCTCAACGCCGAGCCGCTCGACCGCTACAGCGTCTTTGCGAGCATGAAGCCGGGCGACGCGGCCGGCATCGCGATGCTGCGACGGGAAATCGCCGCCAAGACGCACGACGGCGACCATCCGCGCGTCGAGATTCTCGGCCTTCCCGGGCCCTGGCAGAACGCCTCGATGGTGCTGAAGCTCGAAAATACAGTCGGCTATAATCCGCTGCGCATCGACGGCTACGAGCGCGCCGTCGGTCCCGGAGACAACGCCGGCGACCCAAATTTGCGTCATTTTCCAGGCACCTTCCGCGGCTATAAGTGCAAGCTCGCGGCTTTGCTCGGCCTCGAATATCTTGTGCTCGACCGCCCATTGACGGGCTTGCCCCGCCACGTTCCGCGGCCGAAGGCGACTTTGATCTACTCGAGCGACACGATGTATGTCTACAGGCTCGGCAAGGCGGCGCCGCGCGCCTATTTCGCCTCGGCCATCAAGTCAGTCGAGAGCGAACGGGTTCTCGACGCGCATGAGCTGCCGGAGTTCGACCGCACGCGCGAAGCGCTGATCGACCAGTCGAGCCTCGCCGATCTCAAAGAGGTGCGCGACCGCGTCGCGAACGAAAGCTTCAACGCGCCGGCGCCTGTGGCGGAGGCGGTCGATCCGTCGCATGTGGAGATCGTCCAATATTCGGACAACGCGGTCATGCTCGACGTCGACGCCAAAAACGCCGGAATTGTCGTGCTGCATGATCTCTACTACCCTGGCTGGGAGGTGCGCGTGGATGGCGTTCTTCAGCCGATGCTCAAGGCCAATCTCTTGTTTCGCGGCGTCGAGACGCCGGCGGGACGCCATCGGATCGAATTCGCCTTTCATCCGCTTTCATTCGCCAATCTGTCCGCAGCGCTGGCGACTGTCCTGAGCAGGACCGATGATTAGGAGATCTCGTGACCCCTGACCGGCGGACGATTTTCCGCGGCGGAAAGCGAATTAAGGCCGGCGTGACGGGCACCGTCGCCATGCTGT
>DAITNE010000244.1:0-3900 GCA_036834765.1 Methylocella sp. | reverse complement strand
CCGGGACACCGCGCGCCTGCCAATCCGAGGGCGCAGGACGCAACCGCCTCGCGTCGTTTTTCGAACATCGCCGATTGGCGACAGAGCGCCATGACCTTGCTCAATTCGCGGCGACAGCATTTGGAGTACGTCCGAAATCGCGGACCTGGACTGCCGCGAGGGTCAAGTCCTCCTTCGCGGTCCGGCTGCGTCCAAGGCTACGGCGTTGATTCCAGAGTTGGCTCCACAACCGGAGGGAGAAATCGATGGCGACGGCAAACTCGACGGCGAGCGGGCTTCTGCGAGGCAAGGTGGCCGTGGTCACGGGCACCGCCCGCGGAATCGGCCGCGCCGCGGCCATCGCCTTCGCGCGCGAGGGCGCGGACATCATCGGTCTCGATATCTGTGCGCCGGTAGACCCGCGTTCCGGCGTCGCGCCATCGACTCCGGAGGATCTGGAGGAAACCGGGCGACTGGTCCGCATCAACGGCCGCCGCTGGCTGGGCGTCAAGCTCGACCAGCGCGAGCTGCCCGCGCTACGCGCGGCCGCCCTCCGGGGCGAACAGGAATTCGGCGGCATCGACATCCTGTTCGCCAATGCCGGCATTCAAAGTTTTCATCCGCTGCTCGATATGGAGGAGGCGGACTGGCGCATCACGATCGACGTCAATCTGACGGGCGCGGCCAACGCCATCCGCGCCTTCGCGCCTCATATCGTGAAGCGCGGCGGCGGACGCATCATCCTGACCTCCTCGACGCAGGGGCGGCACGGCACGAAATACGGAGCGGCCTATGCGGCGTCAAAATGGGGAATTATCGGCTTGATGAAATCGGCGGCGCTTGAGCTTGCGCCCCACAAGATCACGGTCAACGCCCTTGTTCCCGGCCTGATCGACACGCCGCTCACGCGCCATGAGGAACGTTACGCGCAAGTGCTGCAAGACGCCGGCAAGCAGCCCGCTGGATCGCCTCAAGACGAGGAAGAGGCCCAAAAGATTCTGACCGCCAAGACGCCGCTCGGCGTGCCTTGGATCGCGCCCGAAGATGTCGCGCCTGTGGTGGTGTTCCTGGCCTCCGACGCCGCGCGCATGGTCTCGGGCGCGACTTACGATGTCACCGGGGGCGACAGCGCCCGCAATACCGCCTGATCGCTCGCCCGCGCGCCTGACGCGCCGCCAAGGCGGGCTTCGTCTTTGAATGACAGCCCTCGTCTGGGACGAGGGGCCGATTGGCAAAAGCCACGACCGCGCGGCGTTCGACTGCGCGAGGACGCGCGCCAGAACCATGAAAGCGGCGGCGCGAAATGTTTCGTGGCGAGCGCGCGCGATGCGCCCGCGCGCATCCTCGGCTTTTACACGCTAAGTCCGGCTTCGGTTCGAATTCAGCCGCGCGCCCGCCGTCGCGACGCGCGGCCTCGGCCGCTATGAAATCCCCGTTTACCGCCTCGGCCGGCTCGCCGTCGAACGCAGCCTGCAGGGTCGCGGGCTTGGCGGGCGGCTTCTCCTGCGCGCCACGGAGCGATGCTTGACGGCGGCGCGGGAAGTCGGCGGCGTGGCTCTGCTGATCGACGCCAAAGGCGATCGCGCCGCCGCGTGGTACGAAAGCTATGGCGCTGTGCGTCTCCTCGACGCGCCGCTCTCCCTCGTGCTGCCCTTCGCAATGGCGATCAAAGCGCTGAAACACGGGGAATGAGACGCGGTCGAGGCGGCGCATCTCGTGCCTGATACTGGAACAGCGAATCCTTCGAGGCGATGTTGGCGCCGCGCGCGGGGCGGGCGTCTGGCCGGGTCAGTCAAGCAGCCTTTTCGGCCGCATGGGGTAGGTGGCCATGCGGGCGATCGACCAGCGTCCGTCCGGCTGGCGCCGGAAGACGTCGATGCCGCCTGCTTCGGTCACATCCTGCTCGGCGCCCCAGACGAAATCGACGAACAGCGCCACCGGGATTTCCCCCCTTTTTTAGTTACGGCGTTGGATTTCTTAACATTGCTAGCTTTCGATTTTTACGGCGAAGCAGCATTCGTGTCTCCATTGCAATAACCATGGTTAACATCATGATAAGGATCAAAACTAAATATGGCACAAGTATATCTTTGTTGATGCGGCCATTTAGCAGAAATTCATCGACAAAAACAATATTTCTAAAATGGACTATTATAAATAATTGGCCTGCGCCTATAATTATTAGCCCGGCTGCCAATTTTACGACGCTAAATATTAGGCGGTTTGTATTAAGCTTATACATGGACCTGTAAATGAAGATATATCTTTGTTTCTTTGTTTCGCATTCATATTTTTGAACACTATGTCACCGTTGACGCTGTTTTTTAAAACTATGTATCGGCAGACGTACAAATATAAAACGTATCTACAAAACAACGACACCGGTTGATTTGTCAATCGCGTTAGCTCCGGCGATGATGACCAAGATGATGGTTTATTTGCGTGGCGATTTATAACATTGCTCATCTACAAGACTCCAACACCCTTTGTCCTCTATCCCACTTCGTGGGCTCCTGAGGATGAGGAGCGAGGCTTTCACCCCCTAATCCACACAGCTCGTATCCTCGTTCTTGACCCGCGCCGCGATCGTCCCGGCGCGGCGTGCGAGATTGCGCGTTGGATGGGCCGGATCGCGCAGATGCGGATTGGGCAGGGCCGAGGCGAGCAGGGCGGCCTCCTGCAGGGTCAGCTGCTTCGCGCTTTTGTGGAAGTAGTGCTGCGCGGCGGCCTCGGCGCCGAAAATCCCGTCGCCCCATTCGGCGATGTTGAAATAGACTTCCAGCACGCGGCGCTTGCCCCAGAGAAAATCGATGAACAGCGCCAGCGGGATTTCGAGCCCCTTGCGGATCGCCGAACGCAACGGCCAGAGAAACACATTCTTCGCCGTCTGCATGGTGATGGTCGAGGCGCCGCGCGAGGGACCGTCCTCGTCGGCCTCGTCGATGACTTCCTGCAGGGCGCCCCAGTCGACGCCCTTGTGGCGGCAGAAAAGCGAATCCTCGGAGGCGATGACGGCCGCGCGGAGATTGGGCGAAATCGCGGAAAGCGGGACGGCGATGCGGGTTACGGGCTCGCCCCTTACGTAGCGGGCCAGCATCAGCGTCGAGGTCGGCGGGACCGAAATATAGGCGAGCGCCAGGGCGACGACGCCGATCGCCAGCGCCGCCGCGACAGAAAGCAGAAACAGAAGGATTTTGCCGAAAAGACCCCTTCGGCGGAAATGCGGCGCCATGGGTGAGCCTTGACCGATCTCGCCGGATCGGGCAAGCCGGGCCTCGACATTATTGGCGGGCTTTGTCTCGCAAAAGAGGGGTTGAGGCAGGGATGACGCAAGGCGCGGCCGGATCTGAATTCGACATGCGGCTGAAGGAGGTGGCCGGGGCGATCGAGACCCTTCTCGACCGCCTGCTTGGGCCAGCGACGCTTGCCGGCGAGATCGCGCGGCCGCCGCGCCTGCTTGAGGCGATCCGCTATTCGAGCCTTGGCGGCGGCAAGCGGCTGCGCCCGTTCCTCGTCGTCGAAACCGCGCGGCTCTTCGGCGCCGAGGGCGAAGGCGTGCTGCGCGCCGCCGCCGCCGTCGAAATGATCCATTGCTATTCGCTGGTCCATGACGATTTGCCCGCGCTCGACAATGACGACCTGCGCCGCGGCCGCCCGACGACGCACAAGGCCTATGACGAGGCGACCGCGATCCTCGTCGGCGACAGCTTGCTGACCTACGCTTTCGACGTGACGGCCGATCCCCTGACCCATGCCGATCCCGCGATCCGGGCCGAGCTCGTGCTGGCGCTGGCGCGCGCCGCCGGCTTTGGCGGCATGATCGGCGGCCAGGTGCTGGATCTGGAGGCGGAGCAGGCGCGGGAGGCCCATACGCCCGAGGCCGTAATCAGGCTGCAATCGATGAAGACCGGCGCGCTTCTG
>DAITNE010000243.1:0-3907 GCA_036834765.1 Methylocella sp. | reverse complement strand
TCCTTGATCACGGCGTCGCTGAGCAACGGCGCCGCCGGCGACAGGGGCGCCCCGCACCGAGCCGAGATTAAGGGATTCGGCGATCGTATCGTCGACGTTCTGAATGCGCACGCCAAGCCAGCCGCGCCGCGTTTCGCCGAATTTCTGCAGCTGCTCGATGACCGGCTCCACCGTCGCCGAGGGCGTCGAGAAACCGATGCCGATCGAGCCGCCGGAGGGTGAAAGGATCGCCGTATTGATGCCGATGACCTCGCCGTCCATGTTGAACAGAGGTCCGCCGGAATTGCCTTTGTTGATCGCCGCGTCGGTCTGGAAATAATTGTCGTAGGGGCCAGAATCGATGTTGCGGTTGCGCGCCGAGATGATCCCGGCCGTGACGGTGCCGCCGAGGCCGAACGGATTGCCGACCGCGACGACCCAGTCGCCGACGCGCATCTTGTCGCTGTCGCCGAACTTTGCGGCTTTCAGCGGCTTGTCCGGCTTGACGCGCAGCACCGCGACGTCGACTTTCGAATCCTTGCCGATCACCTCGGCTTTCAATTTCTGGCCATTGGTGAAGATGACCGTCACATCATTGGCGTCGGCGATGACGTGATTGTTGGTGATGATGATGCCCGACGGATCGATGACGAAGCCGGAGCCGAGCGAGTTTGATCTGCGCTCGTGCGGCGGCGGGCTCTCCTGATCGGGTCCGCCCTTGCCCTGCTGGCGGCGGCGGAAAAACTCCTCGAAGAGATCGTCGAACGGGGTGCCGGGCTCCATCTGCGGCGAGGCGCCGGCGTGCTTCTCGTCCATCGTCTGCGTCGCCGAGATATTGACCACCGTATCGCCGATCTGGGCGGCGAGATCGGCGAGCGAATCCGGCCCCTTCGCAAATGCCGCGGGAGCCTCCAGCACCGGCGCGAAGGCGCCGCCCGCGCCAAGGATGAGCGCGCCGGCGAGCGCTAGAGAGGCCCCATGGCGCATGGTCTTGAACAAACCCATAAAAGCACTCTCCTCCAATTGCTCGGGCGCGGCCGCGAGCGCATTGTCCGGTTTCAGGAAATTGCGCGAACCAGTAACCGCCTCGCCCCAAACTGCGCAAGCTTTGCCGGCCGAGCGGAGCTTTTTTCGGAACTCTTGGGAGAGATTTTAGCCCGCCGGACTTTTCATTTGACGCAATGGAGCGGAAACGGCGTCCGAAATCCAGCAAAACTTCGTGATCGCGCGGATCGGCGACGCGCTTGGCGGCTACGGGTCGCCTTCCTTAGGATCTCACAGCGCCGCGTCCCGCCCAGAAGGCGTATCGCTCAAGCCACGGCGAGCCCCGCCGCGGCCGGCAGTCCTGTCTGCTTGTCGATCGATTGAACCAGCCGGGCATGATCGCGATCCGTCAACGTGGCGTAGCTCATCGCGAAACACGCCAGAGCCTCGTCGAGGACCTCGCATTTTCCGATATAGCCGGCGATGAGGGCGGGGTCGCCCGTGCGGGCGTGGGCCCGCGCCAGCGTGCGGCCGCAGAGAGTGGCGTAGGCGTCGAGCGCGCGGCCCTCGATGACCTCGCCGATGGAGCCGAGCCTGCGGTTCTTCAGCTGGCGGACATAGAACTGCCGCTGGGACGCCTTGTCTTCAGTCCAGCCGAGAAAAAGATCGCTCGCGGCCTGCAGCGCGCGCTGGCCCTCGACGACGCGCAGGCCGCCCTGCGCCGCAAGATGGGCCGGGGGCGCGACGATCTTTTCGAGCACCGAATGGAGCGCCTGCTTGACCTGCAGGAATAAAGGCTCCTGATCCGCAGTCATGAAAAGGCCGATGGCGCAGAATGTGCCGACGCTGCCAACGCCGACGACCTTCATCGCGATGTCGGCGAGATCATAGCGTGCGACGAGTGCGCGCCGATCTGACAGAAGCGTCTGCTGATATTCTGCGAACACCGAATGGGCGTGAATCTTTTGATCATGCGTCTCATCGGTATTGAAATGATAGATCAGCGGCGGGTGATCTTCGATCCGCGCGACGCCGTCTTTCGTCGTCGCGAGGTGCGGGAAATTGTCGTCCGCGGCCAGATCCTTCTTCGATTTGATCAGGAGAGACAATAGATCGTCGCGCAGCTTCGCGTCGGCGATCAGCCTGACTTCGCGCTCGATGTCCATCCGGGCGTACCAGACTTCGAGAGGGGTCTCTTCGGCGAGTTCGCGAATGAATTCGCGATAGGTCCTGGCGACGCTGCGCGCCAGCGCCTTGGCCCTCTTGTCCGAAATGCCGGCGTCGCGCGCGGCGACGGCGACGCTGGCGACGAGCCGCTTCAAATCCACCGTGAAGTCGACGCCCGGCAAGGTCTCGTCGAAATCATTGATGTCGAACAGCATGCGTCCTTCCGGCGTGTTGAAGGCGCCGAAATTCATCAAATGGCAATCGCCGCACGCCTGCACGGGAATGCCGAGCTTCGGCAGCTCGGCGAGATCGTGCGCCATCACGGCGGCGGCGCCTCGCAGGAACGTAAAGGAGGATTGCGCCATGCGCTGGTAGCGGATGGGCAGTAGGTTTGGCAGCCTCTGCGGATCGGATTCGGCGAGGATCGCGACGGGATCGCGTTCGGACCCCGGTGGGCAATCCGCATGGCTTTCGCGCGAGAATTGATCGCGCAACGCCTTGCCGGCGCTATAGCGTGCGGCCCGCGGCGCGGAAATTCCAATCTTGCCGTTCAGTTGCGCGTGCGACATGGGACACCCGATCTTGAGCGATATTGATGCGTCATCAAACCGTCATGACTAGTCCGCTTTGGATCGGATATAAAGCGGAGCAGTTGCAATCGCGCGGCCGCAAGGAGGTCTATGACGGGCCTTTTTGCGCGGCGCCCTCAGTGGGCGGCGAGGGAGTTCCCGTCGCTGCCGGCGCTTCGCCTTTGGCCGAGCCGAAGAAACGGAAGAAATCCGATTTTGGGCTGACCACCATGCGGGTGTCGCCCGATTTGAACCCCGCCTCATAGGCCTGCATCGAGCGATAGAAGGCGAAAAAGTCGGAGTCCTTGCCGTAGGCCTCGGCGAAGATGCGGTTGCGCTCCGCATCGCCCGCGCCGCGCGTTTGATCGGCCTGACGCTGCGCGTCGCCGAGCAGAACGACCACATCGCGGTCGGCCTCGGCCCTTGTGGTTTGCGCGGTTTCCGAGCCCTTGGCGCGATGTTCGGCCGCCTCGCGCGCACGCTCGCTCTGCATCCGGCTGAACACTTTCTCCGAGATCTGCGGGGGCAGGTCGGCGTGGCGGATTCGCACGTCGACGGCGTCGATGCCGAGGCGGCTGCCTTCCTCGTTCACCTGGTCGCGGATCTTGACCATGAGGTCGGCGCGATTGTCGCGCACGATCTGGGTCTGGGTCGCATCGCCGAGCACCCGGCGCACCGCGGAGTTCAAGATGAAGCCCAACTGGCTGTTCGCCCGTTCGGGCGAGCCGACCGTCTGGTAGAATTTGAGCGGATCGACAATCTTGTAGCGCAGGAAGGAATCGACATCGAGCCGGCTGCTGTCGGCTCCGAGCACTTCCTGCTTCGGCGCCTCGACGACCAGGATGCGATTGTCGAGATAAACCACGTCCTCGACGAAGGGGATCTTGAAGTGAAGTCCCGGCTGCGTGATCAACCCGCGGCCCGGCACCGGCTCGCCGAAGCGAAGCACAAGCGCCTGCTGGGTCTGCTGCACCGTGAACATCGCGCCTGTCGCGACGATCAGCAGCACGATGGCGCCGGCGATTAGCGCAACTGCGGATCCGGCCCTCATTTGTGCGATCCGTCAGCGGGCTTTTCCTGCAAGGCTCCAAGAGGCAGATAAGGCACGACGCCCTGGCCCTGCGCGCTCTGATCGACGATCACCTTGTCCGCGCCGCCGTAGACGCGCTCCATCGTTTCGAGATACATGCGCTCGCGCGTCACCTCCG
>DAITNE010000242.1:0-3924 GCA_036834765.1 Methylocella sp. | reverse complement strand
CGTTCGACCAATGATTTTGGGATACGCGCACAACAGAAATGCGTCGAGACGCAGAGATAAACTGTCAAACCGCTTCAGCCCAGATTGAACTAAAGTCTAGTTGAATATTCCCTCAAATCGAAACGGCGCCGGGGGCCTTGTCACATTCACAGACGAGGAACGATTGTCAATCGCATCGGCGAAGAATCCTGTGATGTCCGCCATCAGAAATTTGCATCAAAAATTTGGGTAAAAAATCGGACTGGGAACGGGCCGGTCTTGGATCAGACGGCGGTGCCGGGCAGCCGCAAAATCCGGCAGCCGTCCCCGGCTTTCGCGGCGAGGGCGTGTGGCGGCCGGATCACGAGGCATTGCGCCTTGGCGAGCACGCTCAGCAGCGATGAATCCTGCGATTCGAACGGGGTGGCGACCGGTGGCCCGTCTCCGCCCGCTTCAAGTTTGGCGCGCAGATAATCCTGCCGCCGGTCGTTGGCGCGAAGCGGCGCGCCGAGGATCGCGGCCTCGCTGCGATCGCTCGCCGCGAGAGCATCGCCGCACAGCGCCCGTACGAGGGGCGCGAGGAAAAGCACGCCGCCGACGATCGCCGAGACCGGATTGCCGGGCAGGCCCAAAATCGCCGTTCGGCCAATGCGTCCGTGCAGCAGCGGCGCGCCGGGCCGCAGCGCAATGCGCCAGAAGCTCAGCTCCATTCCGGCCCTGGCGAGCGCGGGCCGGATAAGGTCATGATCGCCGACGGAGGCGCCGCCCGTCGTCGCGAGGACTTCGCATTCGGCCGCGATCGCCGCCCTGATGGCGCCTTCCAGCGCGCTCAGCTCGTCGGGCGCGACGCCTAAATCGAAAGCCTCGCCGCCAGCCCATTCGACCAGCGCCGTGATTGCAAATCCGTTCGAAGCGACGATCTGATGCGGGCCGGGCGCGCCTCCAGGCAGGACCAGTTCGTCGCCGGTCGCAAGGATGCCGACCCTTGGGCGCCGCGCGACCTGCAAATCCGCATGGTTCATCGCGGCCGCAAGGGCGATCGCCGCCGGACCGAGCCGCGTTCCGGCGCGTAGCAAAGCCTCGCCCGTGTTGAAATCGAGCCCGGCGGGGCGGATGAATTGACCCGCGGCGACGCCGCGCAAAGGCTCGATCATTCCCGCTTCGACGCGGGCGTCTTCCTGAATGAGGATCGCATCGGCCCCTTCGGGAACCGGTGCGCCGGTAAAGATCCGCACCGTCTCGCCGGGGCCGAGGCTCCCGGAAAACCCATGTCCGGCGGCGCTTTCGCCGATTTGCTTCAGCCGCGCGGGCAGGCTGGCGAAATCGTCCGCGCGGACCGCGTAGCCGTCCATAGCGGAGACGGCGGCGGGGGGCTGGGTGCGTTTCGAGACGAGGTCGCGCGCGAGCGTGCGCCCCAGCGCCCTGGCGAGAGGAACTGTTTCGACCGGCCGATCGGACGGGAGATGAGCGAGGATGCGGGCCTGCGCCTCGGCGACCGAGATGGCGGCGTTGGCGTTCATGCCGGCGGCGGATCCTTCGGGGTGCCGGCGCCCGAGGTCCAGTCGCCGGATTTGCCGCCTGTCTTCTCGGTGAGCCGGACCGCCTCGATCCGCATCGCGCGATCGACCCCCTTCAGCATGTCGTAGAGGGTGAGGCACGCGACTGAGACGGCCGTCAGGGCCTCCATTTCGACCCCGGTTTGACCCAGCGTTTTGGCGCGGGCGCGCACCAGAATTCCAGGCAAAGCGGCATCGGCTTCAAAATCGACGCTGACCTTGGTCAACAGCAAAGGGTGGCAGAGCGGGATCAACTCGTGGGTCTTCTTCGCCGCCATGATCCCCGCGATCCGGGCGGCGCCGAACACGTCGCCTTTCTTGGCGTCGCCGGAGAGGGCGAGCCGCAGCGTTTCGGCGCGCATGACGATGCGGCCCTCCGCGACGGCGACGCGCTGCGTCGCGGCCTTGGCCGAAACATCGACCATATCCGCCTCGCCGGCTGGCGAGAGGTGTGAGAGGACAGGTTTTCGCAACTATGGCAGTCCATGCGCATGCTTGCCATGCGCGGGCGGTAACGCGCCGACGAGCAGGCGCCTTGTCGCGGCCGTCACATCCTTCTGGCGCATCAGGCTCTCGCCGACGAGAAACGTAGATATGCCATGGGCCTTGAGGCGCAGACAGTCCTCATGCGTCGAAATCCCGCTTTCGCTGACCACGATGCGATCCGATGGAATTTTCTGAATCAGGCGTTCCGAAATCTCCAGCGACGTCTCGAAGCTGCGCAAGTCGCGATTGTTGATGCCGACGAGCTTGGTTTCGAGCCGCAGCGCGCGGGTCAATTCCGCCTCGCAGTGCACCTCGACGAGAATGTCCATGGAAAGATCGTGCGCGGCGCGAGTCAACTGGCTGGCCTCCTCGTCATTGACGCATGCAAGAATGATCAAGATGCAGTCCGCGCCGCTCGCCCGTGCTTCATAAACTTGATAAGGATCGAACAGGAAGTCTTTGCGAAGACACGGTAAACTTGTCGAATTTCGCGCGGCGTCGAGATAAGCCAGATCGCCCTGGAAGGATGGCCCGTCGGTCAGCACCGACAGACAGGCGGCGCCGCCGGCCTCATAGGCCTTGGCCAGCGCGGGCGGGTTGAAATCGGCCCGGATCAGGCCCTTCGAAGGGCTCGCCTTCTTGATTTCGGCGATCAGGGCGAGATGGCCGGTCGCGTGTTTGGCCGCGATCGCCTTGACGAAACCACGCGGCGGATCGTGATCATGCGCTTTGCGGGCCAGCGCCTCCAAGGGCATGCGCACCTTGGCCTGGGCGATCTCGCGGCGCTTATAGGCCTCGATGGCCTTTAAAATGTCGGTCATTGATCAAGCCCCATCGCGACGGCTTTTGGCGCGAGGTCCGGGCGCGCCGCGCGGTTCGATACCTCAACAAGCTTTTGTAGCGTATCGGCCGCGCGTCCTTCGTCAATCGCCGCCGCCGCCTTCGCCACGCCATCGCGGAGGTCTCCCGCTTTCTCGGCGACGGCGAGAGCGGCTGCGGCATTGAGAAGGGCGATATCGCGATAGGGCGATTTCTGGCCCGCCCGTACGGCGCGCAGGGCCGCCGCGTTGACGGCGGGCGTGCCGCCCTTGAGGTCGGCGAGCGATGCGCGGGGCAGGCCCGCCGCCTCGGGCGTGATCTCGAACGACCGGATCGCGCCGCGCTCCAGCGCAGTGACGAAGCTCGGACCCGTGGTGGAGGCTTCATCGAGCCCGTCGGCGCCATGGACGAGCCAGACCCGCTCGGAGCCGAGGTTGCGCAGCGCCTGCGCCAGCGGCTCCAGCCAGCTCGCGGCGTAGACCCCGAGCATCTGATATTTGACGCCGGCCGGATTGGCGAGCGGGCCGAGCAAATTGAAGATCGTGCGAACGCCGAGTTCGGCCCGCACGGGCGCCACATGGCGCATCGCCGCGTGATGCGTCTGCGCGCTCATGAAGCCGATGCCGGCCTCCCTGATGCAGGCTTCGACCTGAGACGGCGGAAGGCCGATCTTGACGCCGAGCAGGGCGAGCACGTCGCTGGAGCCGGACCGCGACGAGGCGGCGCGATTGCCGTGCTTGGCGACGGGAACGCCGCAGGCCGCGACGATCAGCGCCGCCAGCGTCGAAACATTGTAGGTCCCATGTCCGTCGCCGCCGGTGCCGACGATGTCGATGGTGCGCGCCGGCGCCTCGACGCGCAGCATGCGCGCCCGCATGGCGCGCACCGCGCCGGTGATCTCGTCGATGGTCTCGCCGCGCACGCGCAGGGCCATCAGAAAAGCGCCGAGCTGGGCCGGCGCGACGCCGCCTGAAAAAATCTGCTCGAACGCCTCGCTCGCCTCGGCTTCAGTGAGGCTGGCGCCTGAGGCGGCCTTGGCGATCAGCGGTTTGAACGCGTCCAATGTCAGCCCTCAACCGCGGCT
>DAITNE010000241.1:0-3926 GCA_036834765.1 Methylocella sp. | reverse complement strand
CGACGTGATCCTGAGCGCCGCGCGGATTTGCGACGAACTCGTCATCGGCATCGGCGCGCATCCGGGCAAGACGCCGCTGTTCAGCCTTGAGGAGCGCGTCGCCCTCATCAAAGAGGCCTGCGGCGATCTCGTGGCGGCCCGCGCCTGCAACTTCTCCGTCGCGACCTTCGCCGGCCTCACAGTCGAGGCGGCCCGCGCGGCGGGCGCAGCGATCATCGTGCGGGGTCTGCGCAACGGCTCCGATCTCGATTACGAGATGCAGATGGCCGGCATGAACGCGGCGATGGCGCCGGAGATCAAAACCGCGTTTTTCGCCGCCTCGCCCGCGGTCGGACACATTACCGCGACATTGGTGCGCCAGATCGCGGCCATGGGCGGGGATGTCTCACACTTCGTGCCGGCTCCTGTCCTCCGCGCGCTGGACTCAAAGCGGCGGACCGCCGGGAAGTAATCGTCAAAAACAATCTTCAGGGCAAGGAAAGAACCGCAATGATGCTGAACCGGTTGATCATGGCTTTTGGCCTCGCTTTCGCGCTCGCCTCGGGCGTTTGCGCCGAGCCCGCGCAAAACCTCAAGGACACCATCTATCTCGACACCAAGGACGGCCGCATCGTGATCCAGCTGCGGCCCGATCTTGCGCCAAAACACGTCGCGCAGATCGAGACTTTGACCAAGCGCGGCTTCTACGACGGGATCGTCTTCCATCGCGTCATCGACGGCTTCATGGCGCAGACCGGCGATCCGACCGGAACCGGGATGGGCAAGTCCGATCTGCCGAACATCAAGGCCGAGTTTTCCTCGGAGCCGTTCAAGCGCGGCACGGTCGGAATGGCGCGCTCGCAGGATCCGGATTCGGCCAATTCGCAGTTCTTCATCACCTTCGCCGACGCATCCTTCCTCAACAATCAATATACGGTGGTCGGCAAGGTCGTCTCGGGGATGGACGTGGTCGACAAGATCAAAAAAGGCTCCAAGGCGGATAATGGAAGCGTCACGGACCCCGACAAGATCATCAAGATGCAGATGGCGACCGACGCCGCGCCGGCCAAGAAATAGGTTCATCGCGCGGGCCGGCGCCCGCTCCAGTTTACCTTGCGGCGCGCATAGGATATTGCAACGCAAACATCGGCCGGCTGGAACGCCGGCCTCATTCCGACGCGAACCGCCCTTCGGTCCGCGCGGCTCTCAACGCAGGAGTTCCGCATGCCGGAAGCTGGCAACACCCTCACCCTCGAGACGACGCAAGGCCCCGTTGTGATCGAGATGCGGCCGGACCTCGCGCCGGGGCATGTCGCGCATATCAAGAAGCTCGTCGCCGAAAAATTCTACGACGGCGTCGTGTTTCACCGCGTCATCGACGGCTTCATGGCGCAGACCGGTTGCCCGCACGGGACCGGCACGGGCGGGTCGAAATATCCGAACCTCAGGGCCGAGTTCAACGCCGAGCCGCATGTGCGCGGCGTTGTCTCGATGGCGCGGGCCCAGGATCCGAACTCCGCCAATTCGCAATTCTTCATCGTTTTCAGCGACGCCCGTTTCCTCGACAAGCAGTATACCGTGTGGGGCAAGGTGACGTCCGGCATGGAGAATGTCGACAAGATCAAGCGCGGCGAACCGGTGCGTGATCCGGACAAGATCATCAGCGCGGTCGTAAGCTGAATCCGCCCGGAGGCTGTTCGGGGCGCGCCTGTGATGGGCTATGCGCGTAGACCTCTTTGATTTCGAGCTTCCCACTGATCGCATAGCGCTGCGCCCGGTCGAGCCGCGCGATGCGGCGCGGCTGCTCGTCGTGCGCCCCCACGGCGCTTCCGGCGCGATGTTCGAAGACCGCATCGTCCGCGACCTGCCGGATCTCCTTTCGCCGGGCGACATTCTCGTCGTCAACGATACGCGGGTTATTCCCGCGCGGCTTCAGGGCCGCCGCGTCAGGGGCGAGGCTTCGGCGCGGATCGAGGCGACCCTGCACAAGCGCGAAGGCGCCAGCCTCTGGCGCGCCTTCGTGCGCCCCTTGAAGAAGCTGAAATCCGGCGAGATCATTGCCTTTGAAGGTTCGGGTACGGAGACCCTCGACGCCGAAGTCACCGAAAAGGGCGAAGAGGGCGAGGTTCTGCTGAGCTTCGCTCTCGCCGGCTCAGCCCTCGACGCAGCGGTTGAGCGCATCGGGCGAATGCCGCTGCCGCCCTACATTTCCGGGAAGCGCCCTGCGGATGATCGCGACGCCGGCGATTATCAGACGCTGTTCGCGCGCCGTTCGGGCGCCGTCGCCGCGCCGACCGCAAGCCTGCATTTCACGCCCGAACTCATTGCCGCGCTGGACACCCGCGATATCGCAATCGAAAAGGTGACGCTGCATGTCGGCGCCGGCACGTTTCTGCCGGTCAAGGCGGCGGACACGAAGGATCATAAAATGCACGCCGAATGGGGCGAGGTGAGCGCAGGGACGGCCAGGGCTTTGAACGAGGCCCGCTCGGTAGGCCGGCGCATCGTCGCTGCGGGAACAACGAGCCTGCGCGTTCTCGAATCCGCGGCGGAGCCGTCCGGCATGATCCGCGCGTTTTCCGGCGAGACATCGATCTTCATCACGCCCGGCTATAAGTTCAGGGCGGTCGACGCGCTGCTCACCAATTTCCATCTGCCGCGCTCGACGCTGTTCATGCTTGTTTGCGCCTTTTCAGGCATCGAGGCGATGCGCGCGGCCTATGCCCATGCGATCGCGGAGAACTACCGCTTCTACAGCTATGGCGACGCCTGCCTGTTGTTTCCCGTGGACGGAGCGACGGCGTGAGCAGGGATTTTCGCTTCGAGATCGCGGCCACGGACGGTGCCGCCCGCACCGGATCGATCGCAACGCCGCGCGGAACGATTCGGACGCCCGCCTTCATGCCGGTCGGCACGGCGGCGACGGTGAAAGCGATGCATCCTGAAGCGGTGAAAGCGCTTGGCGCCGATATCGTGCTCGCCAACACCTATCATCTCATGCTGCGGCCGGGCACCGAGCGCATCGCGGCGCTCGGAGGCCTGCATCGCTTCATGAACTGGCCCGGACCAATCCTCACCGATTCCGGCGGCTTCCAGGTGATGTCGCTCGCCAAGCTGCGCAAGCTCGACGAGAACGGCGTCATCTTCCAGTCCCACATCGACGGTTCGAGTCATGTCCTGACGCCAGAGCGATCGATGGAGATTCAGGATCTGCTGGGCGCCGACATCCAGATGCAGTTCGACGAATGCGTCAAACTCCCCTGCGCCGAGGATGAGGCGCGCCGCGCCATGCTCTTGTCGCTGCGTTGGGCCGAGCGCTCCAGGAAGGCCTTTGCGCGGAAGCCGGGCCGAGCCGCATTCGGCATCGTGCAGGGCGGCGCCTCGAAGGCGTTGCGACTCGAAAGCGCACGGGCGCTCGCCGATATGGATTTTGAAGGCTATGCGCTCGGCGGCCTCGCCGTCGGCGAGCCGCAGGACGTGATGCTGGCGATGATCGAATGCACTGTTGCTGAGCTGCCCAAAACAAAGCCGCGCTATCTGATGGGCGTCGGCGCGCCGGACGATCTCGTCGAGGCCGCGCGGCGGGGCGTCGACATGTTCGATTGTGTGATGCCCACGCGCGCAGGGCGGCACGGCCTCGCCTACACCCGCGCGGGCAAACTCAATCTGCGCAACGCGCGCCACGCCGATGATCCGGCTCCGGTGGATGCGCAGTCAGCCAACGCCGTAACGCGAACCTATTCCCGCGCGTATATCCACCACCTCGTCAAATCCGGCGAAATTCTCGGCATGATGCTGCTGACCGAGATCAACCTCGCTTATTATCAGGATCTGATGGTGGGGCTGAGGGGGGCGATCGCAGGCGGCCGTCTTGATGATTTTTGTGCCGAGACGAAAGAGGGCTGGCGCAAGGAGACGATCCCTGATGCGGAAGAGGGCTGACGGCC
>DAITNE010000240.1:0-3930 GCA_036834765.1 Methylocella sp. | reverse complement strand
CGCCGATGGAGACGAGATCGTCGTCGGCGTCGGCGTCAAGGCCTGTGCGGTCCCGCGCGAGAAAGCTGACGGGATGGGCGCCTTCCCAGAAGAAGCCGAATGTTCGCCGCTGCACGAGATCAAGCAGCGCGTCGTCGGAGAGGCGCGGGGAATGGAGCCTCGTCAATGAATATCCCCTCCTGCCTGACGCCGGAATGTCATTGGCTTGTCGGCGACGAAGTGCGCAACCGCCGGCAAGCCGTTCACGTCGAGCGCATTCCGTCGTATCAGGCGCGATGGCGGAGTAAAAGCCGGCCGGGCGGGCGGAGCAAGCGCGGCGGCGACTTACCAACGCATTATCCCCCGGCGGCGGCTGTCTAGACCGTGACGCCGCGACTGGCGGATTGCCGCGCGCGAAGATAGCCCCGTCGCGTCCGGTTCTGGCGACCGTGGAGCGGCGTGAGGAATCGCACACTTTGATTTTGCTAAAGATCCAAGATGCACAGGGTTGAGATAACAAGGTAACTCGTTCGCGTTGCTTCGTGGACGGCGGGAGCGATCGGTGATTATAGCGCGATGTTCGCCGCCGTGATTTTCGCCTTATCGCCGCCCGGCAAAATGACTACGCGGGCGGTCACCAATCATTCTTCGCCTGCGCCAGCTCCGCCTATTGAGGAAGATATGCTATGCGTTTAGTCGAAACTATTCTTTCCGTCGTGCTACTGGCTTTGACTGCGCTCCCTTGGGCGGCGCCTGCTCATGCGCAGACCGTCGATTCACCGCCACGATCACCGCCAATCAGAACGCTGCGAATTATCCGGTCGAATTTTCATTGCCTGGCGGCGTCAACGCAGTGTTCTTCGTAACGTTTCAGGCGGGCGAGCCTCTCACCCAGACGAATCGCTGGACGGTGCCGGTCGGGGCGGCACCCGGCGGCTACCTCCTGTCGCTCGGCGTTTACAACCCGGCCTGGCACGTCCCTGCGCTAGCCTACGCATCGACCAAATTTGCTGTCTCGGCCGCCAGCGCAAGCGAATAGCGGATCGCCGGCGGATCAAGGACGCGCAGTCGAACCCGATCCGCGCCGCCTTCGCCTCGCCGCGGCGCCCGAAACGCCCGCGGTTTTGGGATCCGGCTCGGCCAAGCCGGATCCCGCATCGTCGAAACGCTTGTGCAACATGAACGGCAAGAAGGTCAGGCGGCTTTCGGGGCTGGCTTCGGAGCCGAACCCTCGGGCGGGCCGGCCTTGATCTCGATCGTCTTTTTCTCTTTGGCGACCTCCACGGGCTTGTTGACCTTGAGGTGCAGCACGCCCTTGTCGAAATGCGCGTCGATCGAGGCTTCCTTCGGTTCGAACGGCAAAGCGATGGCGCGGTGAAACGCGCCGTAGCTGCGCTCGACGAGGCGCCACTCCTTGTCGGTGCGATCGCTCTCCTGCTTTTTCTCGCCCGAAATGACGAGCCGGTTGCCGTCGATGCTGACGTTGATGTCTTTCTCGTCGACGCCCGGAAGTTCGGTGGTGATTTCGACCGCGTCCTTCGTCTCGGCGATGTTCAGCGCGGGTATCCTGGCGCCGACCTCGGCGAGCGCCGGAAAGTCCCGATTATAATCGGCGAAGAACGAGTCCAGTTCGCGCCTGATCGCCGCGAAGGGATTGGCGACATTTTGGCTTCTGACCCTGAGGCTTGGCAAAAGTGACATGCGTTCGCTTCATTCAGGCTATCGCCCAGCGCGGGAGGCGAAGGGCAAGCAGCCCATTGAAAGCATAGTCTCCAACATCCGGCGCTGGTTTGATCCAGGTCAAGCATAGCCGCCGCCGAATGAAAGTCGTCCGCAGGCCTCGACACGGCGTCGACTTGGCCGTGGCTAAACAAATATTCTTTCCCACTTCTAGCTGCCGATGGGGACAAATATCCTTCGCCATAATTAGTTGATGAAATCCGCGTTCGTCGACGCGTTCACGGTTGCGGGCGACGGCTCCATCAGACCCGCGTCGAGGGCGAGTCGTTCGCCGGCCGGGTCGTCGATCAGATGCAGAACGCGCGTGAAGAATCCTTTCTGCGTGTCCGCCCGGCCGAGGTTGAGAATGGCGGCGTCGGCCAGCTCCAGGGTGAAGATATCCAGCGCGAGGGCGCGATTTTCTTCGTCGAGCGAGTCGAGAGCCTCATTGATCAGGATCCAGCGCGGCCTGTGCAGCAGCAGCCGGGAAAAGGGGAGCTTTTGCTGTTCGTCGCCGCTGAGCTCCCGGTCCCAGCGCTTGGTGCGATCGAGTTCCGGTTCAAGGTGAGACAGCGCCATCCGCTCCAGCGCCCTGGCGAATGCGTCATCGGGGAAGGCCGAGACCGGCGCCGGGTAGGCGAGCGCCGCGCGCAAGGATCCCGCCGGCAGATAGGGGCGCTGCGACATGAACATCATGGTTTGCCCCGCCGGCCGCGCGATGCGTCCCGAGCCCCAGGGCCACAGGCCGGCGAGGGCGCTGAAAAAATTGGTCCGCCCCACGCCGCGCTTGGCGATAATCAAAATCCGCTCGCCCGGCTTGATCGTAACGTGACGCTCGCTGAGCCGCGTGCAGGCGGTCGCCGAGGCGACGCTCAGATCATCGAACATCAAAGTTTCCTCGGGCGAGACGACGAGTTCGATCCGGCGCGTCCTGTCGCCGAGCTTGTCGATGTCGACCAGTGCCTGCCGGAAGCTGGCGACGCGGAGCAGCGTTGCGCGCCAATCGGCGATGGTGCTGAAGTTATCGACGAACCAGCGCAACGCCTGCTGCACCTGATTGAAGGCGCCGACCACCATCATCAATGCGCCGAAGCTGAGATCGCCGGTGAAAAATCCCGGCGCCGCGACGACGATCGGCGCGACGATCGCGAACCATCCATAGCCGGCCGTGACCCAGGTCAGCCGCGTGACGCCGGTGACGAGGCGGCGCATGATGCCAAGAACAGGCTCCAGCTCCTGGTGCAGACGCTGCCTTTCATCCGCTTCGCCCCCGTAAAAGGCGATAGCGTCGGTGCGGTCGTTGACGCGCACCAGCGCGGATCGCAGATCCGCCTCGCGGGCATAGCGTTCGGCGTTCAGCTCGATCAGCGGGTTTCCGACGCGCCAGCTCATCCAGGACGCGGCGCCTGAATAGATCAGCGCGGTCCAGACCATATAGCCCGCGACCGCGAAGCGCTGGCCGAAAAGCGTGAACATCACCCCTTCCGACAGGATCCACAGGACCCCGATGAAGCAGGCGAGCAGAAGCGTCGCCTGCAGCAGCCCGATGCCGAGATCGGTCGTGAGATCGACCAGATGGCGCACATCCTCGTGAATTCGCTGGTCGGGGTTGACCCCGATCTCGCCCGCATTGGCGAGGCGGAACGCGCGCGTCGGCCCGAGCCACACATCGATGAGATCGCGCGTCAGCCGTCCGCGCAGCTTGATCCGGGTCATTTGATTGAGCCAGGTCTGGGCCACGTTCAAGATCAGCAGGCCGCCGGCGATCAGGACGAAGACCCAGAGCTGAAAGATGAATTCCTTGAGGTCCTTGTGGGCCAGCGAGTCATAGAACGGCTGATTCCATGCGTTCAGCTTGATCTGGCCGAACGCGGTCGCGGCGACAACCGCGCAGATAGCGAAGCCGAGCAGGAAAAATTGATTGCGCTCCGGCGACGCGAGAAGCGCGCGGATCATCATCATAAGCTGCGCCGCGAACCCGTCCTGACGCTCCGCGGTCGCGGCCTGTCTATCTTTCTGGTCCATCATCGGTTCTAAGGCTCGCATCGACTTGAAGGCCCGTTCGCGGCGTTCGCGGAGATGACCGCCCTTTATGTCTTTTCGATCACGCTCGTCATTTTTGGCTTTTTGACAATGAGTTAATCCCACAAGCTGCCGAAGCTTTACGAATTATCCGCTAAATTAACGATCAAGCCGCACTCGGATGCGGTCATAATCCGGACGGGGCATTCG
>DAITNE010000239.1:0-3935 GCA_036834765.1 Methylocella sp. | reverse complement strand
AGCGCCTTGAGGTCGTCCTCAAGCCACTCGAGCTGATCATTGCCTAGATAACCAAGTCCCGCCGCCTTCAGGTCGATGACGTTGACGAGGCTGATCAAGTGCACGCCGTTCTGGTCGAAGCTGTACCAGCCGCTGCCCTTGGTGTTCTTCCCATAGCGTTCGAGATAAGCCTTGGCGGTGGCTTCATCGACGATGTCGTGCTCGCCAGGAGCATAGTGAACGTCAAGCCCCGCGGTCCCGATGACCTGGTTGGCGCTATCGAACTCAGCAGGCTTTGCGCTGTGCGTGATGTCGCCGGTGTGAATCATGAATGCGGGCTTGACGGGCAGAGCGACCACCTTGCCGATCGCTTCCTTGAGCGTGCCGAGCGCATCGGGGTTGACCGGCTTGCTGAAGCCGACATGGCTGTCGGAAATCTGCAGGAAGCTGAAGCCGCCAGTCGCGGCTTGCGCCGATCCCAGCAAACCGGACTTCGGCACGCCGCCGGAAACCGTCCAGAGGACGCCTGTGCCAGCCCAAAGCATGCATTGGAGCGCGCCGCGCCGATCGACGCCGTTTTCGTCCATTGCCATTGATCTTTCTCCCCCATGCGCCCCAATGGCGCCACGAAGAGGAGACTCGCGGTGCGGTTGATTTATTCCCGCGCGCGCAACTTTTTTTGCAAATGCCCGCGACATCGATTTTTGCGCGGCGGCCGAAAAAGTCTCTCAAGGTCGAAGTCAGCATCGATCGACCAGCGGCGCCTGTGTTGAGTCGAATTTTACCTGTTATGCTGGAATGTTGTTAGTTGGCGGCGCCCGTTTCAAAAATTCCGCCAAAAGGGAATAAACCATCGGCTTCTTGAGTCTCCTTCACAGCAGCGGCGGGAACGCCGCTTCAACCTGAAGGAGATTATGCAATGAAGATTTTCAGCATCGCCCTTATCGGCTTGGCTCTCGTCATGCCCGGCGCCGTCGCGGCGCAGGAGACCCACACCACGCAACCCGCCAAGGCGAACGAGTACTATGGCCTCTATCAGAATCCGTCGCAGGCGATCGCGCCGTCAGGGACCGATAGCGCTGACTTCGATCACGCCGGCACGCGCGGCCGCGGGGATGTCGGGGCGGGCGTCTCCCATCCTGAGGGTCCGGGCAACGTCGCCGACTAGGCGTTTGTCAGGCGGCTGCTGGGCCATGACGCCGAACGCGGCGTCATGAACACCGCCAATATTGTCCACAGTGGTCAGGATCTAGGCGAGGCGAGGCGCCATCTCGCGATTTCCGCGGGCGTGAGAATGCGAATGGCGTCAGACGTCCCTTGTTCCGTGGCGGCGACCAACTCGGGGCTGACGCCCATCATATTGCTGTAGCGTCGCAGCATGGCCGCCATTTCGCCATTGTCGAAGCGCCGTGAGACGCCGTCATAGGCGAACATGCGATGAATGCCGATCTTGCTGTCGCGCGGCGCTATGCGCCTCTCCGCTCCCATTAGCGCATAGACGCACGCTGAAAAACAAATTCCGCCAACGGGCTCCGCCGCAGACCCCTTCTCGCCCTCGATGATCCGCGCCACGGAGGCGGTGACGCCGACCTTTCGAAATATCTTGCCGAGCTCGATCCCGGCGACGATTTTCCCGCCCGGCGAGTCGATGAAGACGAGAACGCGCCCGCGATGCGTGGCGCCATTTGACCGGAGGAAAGTTCGAAAGTCCTCCGGCGTCGCGTCCGTGATCTCGCCCTCGGCCGTGATCGAGGTCCCGCAAACGCCAAGGCAGCCGCTGGAGTTGCCGGCCGGAACCAATCGAAACGTCATCGGCTCGGCGCGGCCGGAAGTGGACAGAAGGGGCAGGCAGAACAGCGGGACAATCCCGATCGCCTTTTTGAAGCCGCGCGCCCAGCCGAACATCAGGAGGAACAACCGCCACAAGGCAAGGCGCGCTCGGGTCGCGGACAGGATTGGGCGCAATTCGGAACGTCTCCCGACAGAACTTAGACCTAGACGCTACTTAGATTCGGAGCGTTTTGCGCATCTCGTAAAATCAGCCAACTGATTGATTTCATTGGCGCGCCCAAGGGGAATCGAACCCCTGTTTTCGCCGTGAAAGGGCGACGTCCTAGACCGCTAGACGATGGGCGCTTTAACTGAAGCGTGCTGACTTCTTCAAGCTCGGGATCCAGCCGCCGCACGTATAAAGGGCGATTGACGGACTGGCAAGTTCACCCGCGCAACGCCTCAAGAAGGGCGTTCACCTGGCGCGAGGGCCAGCGGTTGGCGCGAGATCCAGCAGCCGCAGCCGGACGCGCGCCGACCCGCCCCAGCGATCCAGAGCCAACGTTCCCGCCAAGTGGACCGCAGCGCCCCGGGCTGCGCGCAACGCGTGACCGAGCGGCTGGGCGCCGGCGCGGAAGGCGATGCCGTCGATCCTCGTCCCATCCCCCGCCTGCGCGCGCAGGCGAAAATGGCCGGCGCCGACCTCTGAAACATCGATCAGCCGATGCGCGGGCAGTACAAAAACCGGTTCGGCATTGCCGGAGCCGAATGGGCCCGCACGCTCCAGCGCCGCCATCAAAGCGGGGGTCGCCCCAGCCGCCGTCAGCGCCGCATCGATCAAGAGAACCTCTCCGGCGCGACCTTCAGCAACCTTCTCGGAAAGGGCGTCTTCAAGGAACGCGCGAAAATCCTCGATGCGCTCTCGCCCTATGGTAATCCCGGCCGCCATGGCGTGGCCGCCGCCCTTGACGAGAATTCCCGCCGCGACCGCCGCGCGGACGACGCGGCCGAGATCGACGCCCGGAATCGAACGGCCAGATCCCGTTCCCCTTGTGCCGCCGCCAAACCAGGCGATCGCGAAAGCAGGCCGCTTGAACCTGTCCTTGAGCCTCGAAGCCACCAGCCCAACGACGCCCGGATGCCAGTCGTCCGAGCCGACGATGACCGTCGCCCCGGCGTCATCGGGTCCCATGCTGAAGAGCGCTTGCGCCTCCGCCTCCTCGAGCGCTCCGCCTTCAAGCACCTGCCGTTCGCGGTTGAGGCGATCGAGTTCCTCCGCGATGCGTCTCGCTTCGACGGGATTAGCGATGCTGAGCAACCGCGCGCCGAGCGCTGCGTCGCCGATCCTGCCGCCCGCGTTGATGCGAGGCCCGATCAGAAAACCGAGATGATACGCGTTCGGCGGACCGTCAATTTTCGAGACGTCGAACAATGCCGCGAGCCCCGGCCGCGCACGCCTGCGCATGACCTCGAGCCCTTTGGTGACGAAGGCGCGATTGAGACCGGTCAGCGGCGCGACATCCGCGATGGTCGCGAGCGACACCAGGTCGAGCCCGGCGAGCAGATCAGGCTCCGGCCGCAAAGAGAAAAAACCGCGCTCTCGCAGGATGCGGTTGAGCGCGACAAGGGTCATGAACGTCACCCCGGCGGCGCAAAGCTGGCCCAAATGCGAGACGTCATCCTGCCGGTTTGGATTGACGACGAGGGCGTCCGGCAGCGTTTCCGGGGCCTGATGATGGTCGAGCACGATCGGATCGAGACCAAGCCGACGAGCCTCCGCGAGGGGCTCGTGACTCGTCGCGCCGCAGTCGACCGTGACGAGAAGCTTGGCCCCAGCCGCGGTGAGGCTCTGAATGGCGGCGAGATTCGGACCGTATCCCTCGAAGATTCGGTCGGGGATATAGATGATTGGGGATTGGCCGCACGCCGCGAGATAATCGGCGAGCAGGGCGCAGGAGGCGGCGCCGTCGACATCGTAGTCGCCGAAAATCGCTATTTTGTCGCCGCGCTCGATCGCCCGGGCGATGGTTTCCGCCGCCGCCGCCATGTCCTTAAGGGAATGGGGATCCGGCATGAGGCGCCGCAAGCTCGGATTGAGGTAATCTTCCGAAGCGTCCGGGCCGACCCCCCGGCCAGAGAGAACGCGCGAGAGGATGTCGCCATGCCCCCTCAATTGCGCGTTAGCG
>DAITNE010000238.1:0-3935 GCA_036834765.1 Methylocella sp. | reverse complement strand
GACTATGTCGCGGATTTCGTGAAGATCGCTGCCGGACCAAAATTCAATCCGCACATCACGACCGGAGTCGGCACCGAAACCTATCTAAACAAGCTGCTGGCGGAGCCGTTCGACGCGTTCACGTTCTCGCCGGCGGGCGCCTCGGTTTATCAGCTCGGCAGCTTCGGCACGGCGCGAAAAAAGCTGAAGGCGCTGGCGCTGAAATCCTGAACCCGGCGCTGCCGTTGAGGCGACAGCTTCCTCTGAGCCGTTCGCCCCGGCTGCCAAAATCAAGCAGACCGTGTGAGAACTCGGCCCAGCGGGATTCCGGCTTGGAGGGTTTTCGAGCAACCAGCCGCGGGCGCGACGCTCGCCCCCTCGCCCGGTCCGCGGACCCGCCCGGACGGCGAGGCGAATAAGCTCAGTCCGGCGCAGCCGGCCTGCGTTGCACGACGAGCTTCGCCGTCATCGCCTGCACGATCTCGCCGCGCTGGTTCAGGGTTTCGCTGCGCACCGTGACCGTTCCGCGCTCCGGGCGCGAACGCGATGGCGTGATCTCGATGATCTCGCTTTCGACATGGAGGCGATCGCCCGGTCGTGTCGGGCGCGGCCAGACGATTTCGCCGCCGGCGCCGATGACGCCGCCGGCGAGCGGCGCACCACCGGTCACGAGCAGCTTCATGGTGATCGACGCCGTATGCCAGCCGCTGGCGACGAGGCCGCCGAAGAAGGTGTCTTTCGCCGCCTCTTCGTCGAGATGGAAGCGCTGCGGATCGAACTGCGCGGCGAACGCCTTGATCTCGTCCGCGTCCAGCGTATGCGCGCCGCTGACGAAGCGCTGCCCGACCTTCAAATCGTCGAGATAGTACAGATCATCGCTTTTGCGCTCGCCATCGACCATCGAGGCTCTCCAGTGATATTATCGAGATCATATCATATCGGCGCGCGCGATCCACAGCATGATCCCAAAAAGTTTCAGACTTTTGGATAAAATCATGCGGCGAAACAGAAAGCTCAGACCGGCGGCGGGTTGCGCTCGGAAAACACCGCGCGCTGGTGCCAATAGGGCCAGGGCACCGGACGCTCGCTCGCAGCGTCGAGCCTGGCGACCTGCTCGCCCGTCAGCGACCAGCCGACGGCGCCGAGATTCTGCCGCAGCTGCTCCTCGTTCCGCGCGCCGACGATGACGCTGGGGAGGGTCGGGCGCTGCAACAGCCAGTTGAGCGCGATCTGCGGCACGGTCTTGCCGGTCTCCTTGGCGATCTCGTCGAGCGCGTCGACGATGCGATAGAGATGCTCGTCGTCGATCGGCGGCCCGATCTCGGCCGTCTTGTGCAGGCGGCTCGTTTCGGGCAGCGGCTGGCCGCGCCGAATCTTGCCGGTGAGCCGCCCCCATCCGAGCGGGCTCCAGATCACCGCGCCGACATGCTGGTCGAGGCCGAGCGGCATCAGCTCCCATTCGTAATCGCGCCCGGCCAGCGAATAATAGGCCTGATGCGCCGCATAGCGCGGCAGATTGTAGCGCGCCGCGACATCGAGCGATTTCATCAGGTGCCAGCCGGAGAAATTCGAGCAGCCGACATAGCGGATCTTGCCCGCGCGCACGAGATCGTCGAGCGCCGAGAGCGTCTCCTCGACCGGCGTCTTGGCGTCGAAGCCATGCAGCTGGAAGAGGTCGATGTGGTCGGTCTGGAGTCGCTTCAGCGCGCCCTCGACCGCGTTGATGAGATGGAAGCGCGACGAGCCGACATCATTCGGACCCGCGCCCGAGCGGAACGTCGCCTTGGTCGAGATCAGCACCTCATTGCGGCGGCCCTTGATCGCTTCCCCAAGAATCTGCTCGGCGGCGCCGTCTGAATAGATGTCGGCGCTGTCGAACATGGTGAGGCCCGCTTCAAGGCAGATATCGACGAGGCGGGTCGCCTCCTTGACGTCGGTTGTCCCCCACGCCGCGAAGAGTTCGCCCTTGCCGCCGAACGTGCCGGTGCCGAAGCTCAAGGCTGGAACGCTGAGGCCCGATCCGCCAAGACGCCTGTACTCCATCTTTCAACCCCTTCTCTTTTAGGCGTATTGCGCCTCGCCATTGCCGAACGACCAGTTCTCCTTGGCGGTCTCAATGAGGCCGATGAAGACATCTTCGCGGCGCAATCCAAGGCTCTGATGGAGACCGTCCGCCACGGCCTTGTAGAAGGCGCGCTTCAGCTCGACCGAGCGGCCGGCGTTGAGCGTCACCTGGATGACGATGACGTCGTCGGACCTTTCGACGCCGAGATAGGTCTTGTCGATGATGAAGTCGCTATCCGAATGCTCCGCGATGATCTGGAAGCGATCGTTGGCGGGCACGTTCAATGTCGCGATCATGGCGTCGTAGACAACGTCGCCGACGGTGCGCCGATAATGCTCCGTCTTGCCGCGGGCAAGATCGATTCGAACGAGCGGCATAAGCATGGCCTCCTGGGTTGATGGGGCTGTTCCCGTCGGGGAGCGGCCCATATAGGCGTCGTCCATTTCATGGGCGAGACAGGCGGGAGATGCTAATTCGCCGGGTTCATTCGCCGTCATGGTCGACTCCTGCGGCGGCCGCATTTTACATGATAATCGTCATACTGTTTATATGATCGTTATAATATTCACTCCCACGGCCGATGGCCGGCGTTCGCGGCTCAATCGATGCGGGCGGCGGGGATGCGCGGCGCCATTATGCGCCAGATCGCGCGCGGCATAAAGCGCCCGGCTCAACTTTTCGCCCGACTTCGCCCAATCGCGGGGCCGTTTCTGCGCGCGGATCGGGGGTGTTTCACGTGAAACACCCTTGCGCGCCCGAGGCGGCCGATCACACGCTTTTGAAGCGGGGCGGGGTAAGATGGCGTTTTTTCCGCCGCCTCAAAAGACCGACCAGCCTTGACTTCCCGCGACGGCTCCAAAAATCGTGACGAGGCTGAGAATCAGCAAAATCCAGTGCCCGATTTGCAGCGCCGCCAGCGCGCCGTCTGGATCGCGCGCGCCCCACTGGTGCAAGCGCCGATGCAGGACTAGCGGCTCAAGCACGAACAGCAGCAGCGCGAAAACGAGCCAGACGAAGACCATCGCGTGCATCCACCAGAAGCCGGGATCGCGGAACCGATCCCACGCGCCGAGCTTGTAGAGCATGCACAAACCGGTGAGGCCGACGAGGAGAACCGCGATCTGCGCCTGTGGCGCGAAGCGGCGCTCGATCGCCTCGAAGGCGGCAAATCGCGCGGGGCCGAGGTCGCCGCGCCTGGCCGCCGGCAGAACCGACATCGTGACCATCGCGACGCCGCCGATCCAGATGACGACGCCGAGAACATGCAGCGCGCGGGCGAAGATGACATCGGTCATTCTGATTCCTTTGGCGGCGATCCCTTGCGGTCCCGAGCGAGGCGCTGGCTCAGAAAATCGGCGAGCGCCTCGACGCGGGCGGGGCGCGGCCCGCCCGGCGGCGTCACGAGGTAAAGGCTGCCCTGCGGCGTCAGCCAATCATACAGCACTCTCTCGAGGCGTCCGTCCTGAAGCGCGTCCTTGACGATGAACTCCGGCAGGTCGGCGACGCCAAGCCCCGCCAGAAGCGCGGGCATAAGCGCGTCGCCGTTGTTGGCGCGCAACTGGCCCTTCGGCCTCACCGTCACCTCCTCGCCGGCCGCGTTGGAGAAGCGCCATATGTCCGGGTTCGCCAGATAGGCATAGCCGAAACAGACATGGTTTTCGAGCTCGGCCGGGTGCGATGGGCGCCCATGGCGCTTGAGATACGCGGGCCCGGCGACGGTATAGCGCGGCGCGGCGCAAAGCCTGCGCGCGATCAGCGAGGAATCGGGCAGAAAGCCAAGCCTCAGCGCCGCGTCAAAGCCCTCGCCGATCAGATCGACGAGCGCGTCGCTGAGATGGAGATCGACGCTAACCTCCTGATGCAGCGCCAGAAACTCGGGCAGGATGGGGGC
>DAITNE010000237.1:0-3948 GCA_036834765.1 Methylocella sp. | reverse complement strand
GCTGGCGAAATGTGGTCGGTGGTGATCTTGTCGCCGAAGATCGCGAGTATGCGCGCGTTTTCGATTTCCTTGACCGGCTCCGGCTCGATCTTCAGCCCCTCGAAATAGGGCGGGTTCTGCACATAGGTCGAGCCGATGTCCCATTTGTAGGTCTCGCCCTCGGGCGCCCTGACCTTGCGCCAATGGACATCGCCGTTGAAGACATCGGCATACCGCTCCTTGAACACTTTGCGCGTCACGAATTTGTCGATGACGGCGGCGATTTCTTCGTCGGAAGGCCAGATGTCGGCGAGAAAGACCGGATTGCCCTTCTTGTCGTGACCCAAAGGCTCCGTGTCGAGATCCTTCGCCACCGTGCCGGCGAGCGCGTGCGCGACGACGAGCGGCGGCGACGCGAGATAATTGGCCTGCACGTCGGGGCTGATGCGGCCTTCGAAATTGCGGTTGCCAGACAGCACCGCCGCCGCGACGATCCCGTTTTCGTTGATCGATTTCGAGATTTCCGGCGCGAGCGGACCCGAATTGCCGATGCAGGTCGTGCAGCCGAAGCCGACCAGATTGAAGCCGAGCTTGTCGAGCGATTTCTGCAGGCCCGAGGCGGCCAGATATTCGGCGACGACCTGGCTCCCCGGCGCGAGCGAAGCCTTGACCCACGGCTTCGTCGCAATGCCCTTTTCGATCGCATTGCGGGCGAGCAGGCCCGCGCCAATCAGCACGCTCGGATTGGAGGTGTTGGTGCAGGAGGTGATGGCGGCGATGACGACGTCGCCATGGCCGAGCGTAAAATCCTTGCCCTCGACTTTGTAGCGCGTCTGCGCGTCGACGGTCTTGCGATATTCCGTCTCCAAAGCGGTCTTGAAGCCGCTGCCGACGGCGCCAAGCGCGATGCGTCCCTCGGGACGCTTCGGGCCGGCCATCGACGGCGTGACGGTGGCGAGATCGATATCGAGCGTTTCGGTGAAGACGGGATCGGCGGCGGTGCGCGTCCGGTAGAGGCCCTGCGCCCTTGCATAGGCCTCGACGAGCGCGACCCGCGCGGGACTGCGCGCCGATGTCGTCAGATAAGCGAGCGTCTCCGAATCGACGGGGAAGAAGCCGCAGGTCGCGCCATATTCGGGCGCCATGTTGGCGATGGTCGCGCGGTCGGCGAGAGAGAGATGCGAAAGGCCCGAACCGAAGAATTCGACGAATTTTCCGACGACGCCTTTCTGACGCAGCATCTGCGTCACGGTCAGCACGAGATCGGTGGCGGTGACGCCTTCGCCAAGTTCGCCGACGATCCTGAAGCCGATCACTTCCGGCAGCAGCATGGAGAGCGGCTGGCCGAGCATGCAGGCCTCCGCCTCGATGCCGCCGACGCCCCAGCCGAGCACCGAGAGCCCATTGACCATCGTCGTATGGGAATCGGTGCCAACGAGCGAATCCGGATAGGCGAGCTCGACGGTCTCCGTCTTGCCGCGCGCGCCTTTCAGTTTCTCCTTACGCGTCCACACCGTCTGGGCGAGATATTCGAGATTGACCTGATGGCAGATGCCGGTTCCCGGCGGCACGACGCGGAAATTGTCGAACGAACCCTGCCCCCATTTCAGGAAGCGATAACGCTCTCCGTTGCGGCCATATTCGAGATCGACATTGGTCTTGAATGCCTTGCTGCTGCCGGCGGCGTCGACGATGACGGAGTGATCGATGACGAGATCGACCGGCACCAGCGGGTTGATTTTCTGCGGATCGCCGCCGAGCTTCGTCATGGCGTCGCGCATCGCCGCGAGATCGACGACGGCGGGGACCCCGGTGAAATCCTGCATCAGCACGCGCGTCGGACGAAAGGCGATTTCGCGCTCGGTCCGGCCCTTGTTTTCGACCCAGGCGGCGACGGCCTCGATATCTTCCTTCGTCACCGAGCGGCCGTCTTCGAAGCGCAGCAGATTCTCGAGCAAAACCTTCATCGAGAAGGGCAATTGGGAGATGCCGGCGAGCCCGTTCTTCTCAGCGGCCTTGAGGGAGTAATAATGATACGTCTTGCGACCAACAGTGAGCTTCTTGCGGCATTTGAAACTGTCGAGCGAGGCCATGAACATTGTCTCCGCAAGTCGGATGGGAAAAGGGAATGGAAGCTTGGCGGCTTATAAATAAGTTCTACGCCGAGCGCTATACGGATGCTAGACAGATCGTCCAAGCTTTTTGCCCAGTATCGGTTTTCTCTGGTCTCTCTCATGCGGCTTTCAGCCTCACGCCTCTCGGTCGAACGCGGCGGCCGCATCGTTTTTTCGGGCCTCTCCTTCGCCATCGAAGCCGGACAAAGCCTCATCGTCACCGGCCGCAACGGCGCCGGCAAATCGACGCTGCTGCGCGCGCTCGCCGGACTGCTCCCGCTGGCGCAAGGCGATCTATCGCTGACGCCTGCAAGCGACGAAACCCTCGTCGAACAGATGCATTTCATAGGCCACGCAGACGCGCTCAAGGGCGCGCTCACGGTCGCCGAAAATCTTTCATTTTACGCCGCTCTGCTCAATTCGGGGCGCGGCGGCGCGGCGCCCGGGCCGGCGCTCGAAGCGTTCGGCCTCGGCCCCATCGCGCATTTGCCGGCCGCCTATCTCTCGGCGGGCCAGAGACGGCGCGCCGCCCTTGCGCGGCTCCTCGTCGCGCGGAGGCCGATCTGGCTGCTCGACGAGCCCTTGACGGCGCTCGACGCCGCCTCCCAGGGCCTCGTGACGCAAATTATGCGCGCGCATGCGTCGGACGGCGGCGTCATCATCGCCGCGACCCATGCGGCGCTTGACCTTCCGGCGGCTGAATTGCGGCTGGGAGCCGCCGCTTGAGCGACAAAGCCCGACAGATCCATGCATCCGCACATCCGCTTGCCGCGATGTTTCGCCGCGAATTGCGGATCGGCCAGCGCATCGGCGGCGGCGCGAGCCTCGGGGTCGTCTTCTTTCTGATTCTCGTGACGTTGACGCCTTTCGCAATCGGGCCGGATCTGGCGCTGCTCGGGCGCATCGCCCCGGCGATGCTGTGGATTTCCGCCCTGCTCGCGACCCTGCTCGGGCTCGACCGCCTTTTCCAGGCCGATCACGAGGATGGTTCGCTCGATCTCATCTTGATGAGCAAAGCCTCGCTCGAATTGATCGTGCTGACGAAATGTCTGGCGCACTGGCTCCTGACCGGCCTGCCGCTGGTCCTGGCGTCGCCTTTCTTCGGCCTGATGCTCGCCCTGCCCGCCAATCGGATGTGGAGCCTCGTGCTGTCTCTACTGGTCGGAACGCCGGCCCTGACCCTCATCGGCGCGATCGGCGCGGCGCTGACCGTCAGCCTGCGCCGTGGCGGCCTGTTGCTGCCCGTGCTGATTCTGCCGCTTTGCGTTCCCGTGCTGATCTTCGGCGTCGCGGCGGCGGGCGGAGGTGGTTCGGACGGGGCCGCCTTTGCGCCGCCCTTCCTGATTCTCTGCGCGCTCAGCCTGCTCGCGCTGGTCGGCGCCCCAATCGCCGCCGCGGCGGCGCTGCGGCAGATGAGTCAATAGCGCCGCCGGCGATCGTTAGATTTCGACGCATTGATTTTCGCGAGCCTTCACGCCTTGAGCGCATCAATTCGATGCATCTCGTTCCAGATGCTCCGAATCGAAGGTTTCAACCATGAACCACCGTTTACTCAAGGGCGCCGCCCTGTTCACCCTGATGCTCGTCATCGGCGCCCCGGAAATGGCCGACGCCTTTGGCAGCGGTTTTCGCGGCGGCGGCTCGCGTGGCGGTTTTGGCGGCGGCGGTTTTGATGCCGGCGCCGGGGCCGAGGGGGGCATGCGGGAGCGGCGGGAGGCGGCGACGGCGGCGCCTGGCATGCCGGCGGCGGCGAGGAAGGCGCGGCTGGCGGCGCTCAGGGCGGCGCATGGCGTGCTGGCGCAGGGAGCGCCGAGGGCGGCGCTGCCGGGGCTGAGGGCGGTGCCTGGCATGCCGG
>DAITNE010000236.1:0-3978 GCA_036834765.1 Methylocella sp. | reverse complement strand
GATGCCGATCAACGTCAGCGGCACCGGGATCAGGATGACGAGCGGCAGCTTGAACGAGCCGAACTGGGCGACGACAAGCAAATAGATGCCGAGGATCGCCACCATGAATGCCGCGCCCATGTCGCGGAACGTCACGTACGTCACCTCCCATTCGCCGTCCCAGAGCAGCGTCGGCCTGGCATCGTCGATGGGTTGGCCGTGGTACTTGATCGTCGGCGGGCCGGCGGCGCCCCAATCGATTCCCTTCAACGCGTCCTCGACGGCCAGCATGCCGTAGACCGGCGCCTCGAAGCGGCCGGCGACATCGGCGCTGACCATTTCCGCGAAACGTCCGTTGTGGCGGAAGATTGGATAGGAGGCCGGTTCGCGGGTCACGCGCACCACGTCGCCGAGCTCCACATTGGCGCCCTGGCGGGGCGTTCCGCCGGCGGGCAGGGGCGTTGAAAGCAATCGTTCGTTGAGCGCCAACGCGGACTTCGGCAGCGCCACCGTGATGTCCATCGGCTTCAGTCCATCGCCGCGCTGCGAATAGCCGATCTTCACCCCGCCGAGGATCGCGCCGAGCGTGTCGTAAACGGCCTGCTCCTCGACGCCGTGGAATTCGAGCGCTTCCTGGTCGATCGAGAAACGCATCCGCTCGCCCCGCACGCCAAAACTGTCGTCGACGTCGACGACGAAATCGACCGTCTCGAACGCCTTGCGAACATTGGCGGCGAGTTCGCGCCGCGCGGACGCGTCCGGGCCATAGACCTCGGCGAGAAGGGTCGAGAGGACCGGCGGCCCGGGCGGAACTTCGACCACTTTGACCGACGAGTGCGGCGGCAGCGGCAAGCCTTCGAGCCGTTTGCGGATGTCGAGCGCGATGGCGTGACTCGCGCGGGCGCGCTCGCCCTTGGGGACAAGATTTACCGAGAGCTCGCCTTGCTCCGGCTTGTCGCGCAGATAGTAATGACGCACGAGACCGTTGAAATTGAAGGGAGCGGCCGCTCCCACATAGGCTAGCATCGAGGTGAGTTCGGGCAAATCCTTCAAACGATCGGCGATGGCGGTGAGCGCGCGATCGGTCGTCTCCAGCGAAGCGCCGCGCGCGAGATCCACGACGACCTGGATTTCCGATTTGTTGTCGAACGGCAGCAATTTGACGCGTACGGCTTTCGTCGCGAACAGCGAGAGCGACGCGAGCGTCAAGGCGCCAATCGCCAGAAGGAAGATTTTCGACCGGATGCGGCCGGTAAGCAGCGGCCGCGCGACGAAGGCGTAGAAACGGCCCATGGCGCCGACATCGTGGCCGCCATGATCGGTGCCGCCCGCAGCTTCGAATCGTCTGCGCGCGATCTTTAAGAGCAGCCAGGGCGTGATGGTCATTGCGACGAAATAGGAGAACAGCATCGCCATCGAGGCGTTGGCCGGGATCGGGCTCATGTAGGGACCCATCAGCCCGCTCACGAACATCATCGGCAGCAAAGCGGCGACGATGGTCAGCGTTGCGACGATGGTCGGGTTGCCGACCTCCGAGACCGCCTCTATCGCCGTGTCGACAAGGTCGCGTCCGCCGCGCATCCCCCAGTGCCGCACGATGTTCTCGACCACCACGATGGCGTCGTCGACGAGGATGCCGATCGAAAAGATCAGCGCGAAAAGGCTGACGCGGTTGATTGTGTAGCCCATCAGCCAGGAGGCGAAGAGCGTCAGCAGGATCGTCGTCGGGATGATGACAAAGACGACGACCCCCTCGCGCCAGCCGATCGTCAGGGTGATGAGCGCCACGATGGAGACGGTGGCGAGCGAGAGGTGGAACAGCAGCTCGTCCGCCTTCTCGCTCGCCGTCTCGCCGTAGTTTCGGCTCACGGCGACCTCGATGTCTGCCGGAACGATCCGCCCCTTTACGATGTCCAGCCGAGCCAGGATCTCGCGCGCGACGACGACCGCGTTGGCGCCCTTGCGCTTCGAAACGGCGATGCTGACCGCCGGCCGTTTGTCGAGGCCCCCGTTCGCGTCGCGCGTCATGGTCCAGGCGCGCCGGTCGAGTTCGGCCGAGCCGACGCGGACGTCGGCGACGTCCTTGACGTAGATCGGCCGGCCGTCGCGCGAGGTGAGCAGCAGGAGGCCGATATCGGGAACGCCTTGCAGCGTCTGTCCCGCGACCGCCGGGATGGCGCGGTCTTTCTCCCGCAAATTGCCGACGAGAAAGGCGCGGTTGGCGTTGCTCAGCTTTTCGGTCAGCTGCGCGAGCGTTATTCCGTAAAGGGAAAGCCGCTCCGGATCCGGCTCGACGCGGATCTGGTTCGGGCTGCCGCCGACGATATAACTGGAGCCGACATTCTCGACCTTGGTGAGATCGTGCTGCAATTCCTCGGCGATCTGGTAGAGGCCATTGTCGGACCAACGGGCGGCGCGCTCCGGCTTGGCGGCGAGCGTTAAGACGACGGTCGCGACATCGTCAATGCCGCGGCCAACGATCAGCGGCTCGGGAATGCCTTTCGGCAATCCACCGATATTGGCGCGGATTTTTTCATGGATGCGAAGCGCCGCCGTATCCTCGTCAGTGCCGACGAAAAAGCGCGCGGTGACGACGACCCTGTCATCCTGCGTCTGCGAATAGACGTGCTCGACGCCGTTGACGCCCTTGATGATGTCCTCCAACGGCCGCGTGATAAGTTCGACCGCCTCATTCGCCTTGTAGCCATTGGCCTCGATGAGAATGTCGACCATCGGCACGCTGATCTGCGGCTCCTCCTCGCGCGGCAAGGAGACGAGCGCGAGGCCGCCCACCATGAGGGCGGCGAGAAGCAGAAGCGGCGTCAGCGGCGATGTGATGAAGGCGCGCGCCAGCGCGCCGGATATTCCTAGTTTCATGGATGCGTCACCACGTCGCCGTCGGCGAGCCCGGAGAGAATCTCGACGCCGTCCGGCCTCGTCTCGCCGGGCTGGACGACGATCTCCGCGCCATTCTTGAGCCGCACGAAGTTGACGCCCGCGCGCTGGTAGACATAAGCCGCCGGCACGATAATCGTGTCGCGCTTGCCCGTCGCGACATAGACGCGCGTGCGTTCGCCGACGAAATAGTCGCCGAGCTGGTCGACATCGACGTCGGCGATCACCCGGCCGCCCTGGATCTCGGGATAGACGAGGCGCACTTTGCCCTTTCGCATCGTCTCCTCGGATTCTGTTTGATCGCCCCGCGCGGCGATCAGCACGGCGTCGCCGGCCCGCATGAAGCGGGCATGCCTCTCCGGCAAGGAAAGCCGCAGGATGTAGTTGTCTTCGGCGAGCGTTGCGATGGTCTCGCCAGGCAGAACCACGCGCCCCTCCGAGACGGGCACGGTCAACACGCGCCCCGCTCCAGGCGCGAGAACGGCGCCTTCGGCGGCCTGCTGCGTGATGACGTCGCGATCGGAACGCATGGCCGCGGCGGTCCGCTCGGCGACCTCGAGCGTGGTGCGGGCCTGGTCGAGCTGCATTTGCGAGTTGACGCCGCGGCGCATCAGCTCCTGCACCCTGTCGAAATCAATTTTCGCCTGATCGCGCTGCGCCTGTTGCGATTTGATGCGCGAATCGAGCGCCTGCATCTGCAGCGCGAGCTTTTGGTCGACGACGATCGCGACCTCGGCGCCGGCCGCGATCCGGTCTCCTTCCCTGACGTTGATGCGGATGATGGTGCCGCCGATGCGCGCGCGGGCGACGAGCAGATGGACAGGCTCGACCGTGGCGATCACCGCCTTCCGGTCATCGACCTGGCTCGCATGAATGCTAAACTCCTCCGCGCAGGCTGCGGAGGCAACAATGGCTGTGACGAGCAGAGCGAGTGCGAAGCGCATGATGGCGATCCCGGGAACAGAGCGCTTGACACATAAAACAGAAGAACCTAAATTAGCAAGGATGAAATTAGAAGATTTAGCATCGCGGGCCGGCAATGCCGAGGCCTTTCTCAAGGCGCTAGCCAATCGGCATCGGCTGATGATCCTTTGCCAGCTGCAC
>DAITNE010000235.1:0-3983 GCA_036834765.1 Methylocella sp. | reverse complement strand
GAGGACGCAAGCGAATCACATAAAGGTTTCAATTTAGCTGAAGCTGGCGACTAGCCCCTTTCCCGCGCGTCAATGCGTGGCGGCGACGTCGCCCGGATCGACCGAAAACTCCACCGCCTCGATCAGCGCGTCGCCGGCGAGCGTCATCAGTTCGACCCGGATCGGGACGACGACATGGGCGCCCGGGACCGGCGCGAGCCAGGCCTCCATCTGCCTGTTCGCGGCCATGAAGCGCGCCGAGCGCGAATCCCGCTTTTGCCCGGCGATCGGCGTATAGCGCGCGGCGCAGACCGAGACCGGACCTGTGTAGCCCCCGATCGACACATTGCGCGTACCGACGTAGGCGAGCGTGATATCGAAGCGCACGAAGCCGTCATAAACAGGAATCTTGCGGTTGCACGCCGACGGTCCGACCAGCGGCTGCCCCTCCGGCACCGCCATGATGAAGGCGCTGGTCGGGTCGAGAACATTGCGCTTGTTCGCCTCGGTGACCGGAATGCGGTTATCCCAGTCCTCCCAGGGCGGCGAAATATCGACCGCCTTCACATTGCCGCCCGCATTGCCGCCATCGAGCGACATCCGCACCGTGCGGGTCTCGCGCGAATTGCCCGATGTCGTCGCATAAGTCGTCGGGAACACCAGTCCCTTGCGCAAGGCTCCGGTGGAGGTCAGCGCCATTTTCACATCGGCGACCATCGCCGCGACGCCGGTCAACCTTGCGCTGAAATCAATGCGGTATTTACCCGGTTCAAGCGATCCCACGGCCGCCGCCTCGCCGATATGGAAGCCAACGAGGCTGACCGCATAGCGCGCGCGCACCACGTCGGCGCTGGCCGGCGCGAGGCCGCAAAGCAGGCCAAGGCCAAGTGTCAAGCCAAGAGTCAAATTGAGGCCGGCAAGGCGAATCAAGGTCAATCTCCTCGGCGCGGCGAGCCCCGTTTCCGAGTCGGTCGCGCCCTGATTCTATCTCTAGACGCGAATTTTGTCTGAAATGGCGGCGAATTTTAGCAGTCCGAAGGCCGGCGGCCAGGGGGAGCGCGCCGCGCGCCAAGGTGGCATCATGGGGTCCGGCGCGCAAGGGTCAGGGCGCGTCGACGCTTCGTCGAGGCGGCGCATCTTGGCGGAGAGCGGATTTTCTTTATAAGCTCGATTGTCGCGCAGTCTGCGCCGCAGGCCGAGGGAACCTTCACCGATCATGCGACAGCGTTTCGGCAAAACAGCCGCCCTCGCCCTTGCGGCCGCGTTCATCCTCGGTGCCGGACCCGCGTCCAGCGCGCCGCCCGTGGCCGCGATGACGCTCGACGGTCCCGAAGCCGCCATCGGACAGTGGGACCTCTCGCTTTCCACCGGCTCCAATTCATGCCGCCTCGCGCTGCGCGGCGAACAGGTGCATGGCGGCTTTTTTGTCGGCATGCCGCCCGGGTGCCGGCGCGCGCTGCCGGTGCTTTCAAGCGTCGTCGCGTGGACTTTGCCCGGCGACAATCATCTTGATCTCGCCGACGCCTATGGCAAGCCCCTGCTCGATTTCACGGTTTCGGAGGGCCGCCTCGCCGCCGCCGGGCCGCAGGGCGAGACCTATCTTTTGACCTTCGTCGCAGGCGCGCCGGCGCCGCGAAGCAATTCGCCCGCCGCCGAGGCCGGCGCTCCGGAGGCGCAGCCGATCAGCGCCAAAGCCAGCCCGCCCCGCGCGATCCTGCGTCCCGCCGATGTCGCCGGACGCTACGCCGTCCTGCGCGAGGCCGGCCGCGACACCGGCTGCATGGTGACCCTCGATATCTCTAGCAAAGCCTTCCTGTCGCCGGCCTGCCGCGATCAGGGCATTGTGATCTTCGATCCCACCGCCTGGCGGATGGCGGGAGGGCGGCTCGTCATCGTTGCGCGAAAGGGCCATACGGCGCAGCTCGACCTCCAGCCCGACGGAACCTGGCTGAAAGAGTCGAAGGAGACCGACGCCAAGAGCCTCACGCTGAAAAAGTTCTAACCCGACCAGCCCCTTTCCGCCGTCCCTGATGAGGTTTCCGACATGACCGGCAAGACGCATGAAAATTTGGTCGCCGATCAGTTCGGTCCGCGCGCTGCGGCATATGTCGAGAGCGCGGTTCATGCGCAGGGCGAGGATTTGCTGCGACTGGTTGAGATCGTCCGCGGCCATGCGGACGCGCGCGTGCTCGACATGGGGTGCGGCGGCGGCCATGTGAGCTTTCGTACGGCGCCGCATGTGGCGGAGGTCGTCGCCTACGATCTTTCGGAAGAGATGCTCGAAACCGTCACCCTGGAGGCGTCAAAGCGGGGCCTTCCAGCGCTGCGCACACGCCACGGCAGCGTCGAGCGGATGCCCTTCGAGAACGAAGAATTCGATTTCCTGTTCAGCCGCTATAGCGCCCACCACTGGCGCGACCTCCCCGCCGCCCTCAAGGAGGCGCGGCGCGTCTTGCGGCCGCGCGGGACGGCGGCGTTCATCGACGTCGTCGCGCCGGAGAATCCTTTGCTCGACACCTATTTGCAGGCGGTCGAACTGCTCCGCGATCCCTCGCATGTGCGGGACTACGCGCCGGGCGAATGGGAAAATGCGCTAAGCGCCGCGGGCTTCCATCTCAATAAGAGTACGGCGCACCGGCTGCGCCTCGAATACGCGTCCTGGATATCCCGCATCGGAACGCCCGCGGTCCCCGCCGAGCGATCTTGTCGTTGCAACGGAAGATGTCGAAAGACGTGACCCGCCATTTCGCGATCGAAGGGGACGGATCGTTCACGGTGGACGTCATGACGATGGAAGTCAGCGCTGCCTGACGGCCGTCGTCATCGTCGGCGGGTTGAGGATTCAGCTGGTCCGCTTTGGGCGGAAAAAGCATTTTTCAGGGGCTGGCCTCCGGCCATCCCGGCGACGCCGACCCTCCGGCGGATGCGCCGGGGATTTCCGCTGCGATTGCTACGACGGAACCCTGACAAAAAGCCGCGGCGCCGAAGGCGCCGTCATCGAGATGCGATCGCGCGCTTTGGGGTCGCCGCGTTCCCCACGTTGGCCCGGATCATGCGTTTGGCTAGGCGATCGCTGTGGCGGCGCTGACACGGCCGCGGGAAATTGCGTCCGCCCCGGCTATCAACGCATTTTAATTAAGCCTAAATTAACCGCGGCGTTTTGCGGCTGCGTTTTTTTGGAACGATGTGAGCGGCCTGCGAAGGACAACTGAATGGCGCAGCAAATCGCGCATGAAACCCATTCGCCAGCGGCCGGAGACTCGGTCGTCTGCGATGCGCCGGCCCGGCATCGCAAAAGCGCCGTCGCCGCCCTCGCGCTCGGATCGCTCGGCGTCGTCTTCGGCGACATCGGCACCAGCCCGCTTTACGCCCTGCGCGAGTCGCTGCATCACATCAAGGACGGCGGCGTCACCGATACCGGCGTCATCGGCACCGTATCGCTGCTGCTCTGGGCGCTGTTCTTCACCGTCACCGCCAAATATGTCCTGTTCCTGATGCGCGCGGACAACAAGGGCGAGGGCGGCATCCTGTCGCTGATGGCGCTGGCCCAGACCGCACTCGGCCACCGCACCGCGCTAGTGTTCTTTCTCGGCGTCGCCGGCGCCGCGCTGTTTTCCGGCGACGCCATGATCACGCCGGCGATATCGGTGCTGTCGGCGCTCGAAGGCCTCGAACTGCTGACGCCGGTGTTCACGCCCTATATCCTGCCGGCGACCATCGTCATCCTGATCTCGCTGTTCTGGGCGCAGAGCCACGGCACCGCGCGGGTGGCGTCGCTGTTCGGCCCGATCATGGCGGTCTTCTTCCTGGCGATCGGCGTCCTCGGCGCGCTGCATATCCACGATTCGCCGCGCATCCTTTTGGCGTTCGATCCGATCTACGGCCTGCAATTTCTGTTCGGGCACGGCATCGTCGGCTTCGTGGTGCTGGGCTCCGTGTTCCTCGCCGTCACCGGGGCCGAGGCGCTTTACGCGGACATGGGGCATTTCGGCCGCCTGCCGATC
>DAITNE010000234.1:0-3989 GCA_036834765.1 Methylocella sp. | reverse complement strand
TCGGCATCAATCTCAAGGTGATGGACCAGGTCGGCTCCGGCATCAAGAAATACGCCCCGGACGCCTTCGTCATCTGCATCACCAATCCGCTCGACGCGATGGTTTGGGCGCTGCAGAAATCCTCAGGGCTGGCCCCCGCCAAGATCGTCGGCATGGCCGGCGTTCTCGATTCGGCGCGGTTTCGCTATTTCCTCTCGGAGGAATTCAATGTTTCGGTCGAGGACGTCACCGCCTTCGTGCTCGGCGGCCATGGCGACGACATGGTTCCCTCGCTGCGCTATTCGGCGGTCGCCGGCATTCCGCTGCTCGACCTCGTCAAGATCGGCTGGACGACGCAGGCGCGGCTCGACGCCATCGTCGAGCGCACCCGCAAAGGCGGCGGCGAGATCGTGAACCTGCTGAAAACCGGGTCGGCCTTCTACGCGCCCGCCGCCTCGGCGATCGCGATGGCCGAGTCCTATCTCAAGGACAAGCGCCGGGTGCTGCCCTGCGCCGCGAAACTCGAAGGTCAGTATGGCGTCGACAATCTCTATGTCGGCGTGCCGGTCGTGATCGGCGCCAATGGCGTCGAGAAAATCGTCGAGGTCGAACTCGACGAAGCCGAAAAGGCGATGTTCGCCAACTCCGTCGCATCGGTCCGCAGCCTCGTCGAGGCATGCAAGACCATCAATCCGTCGCTCGCCGGCTGATTTATCGCATCGGCCGCCCGCGTGATCCTTTTGTGCTGAACTCGGCGTATCAGGGATGCCGCCATGAACATTCACGAATACCAGGCCAAGGCGGTTCTGAAGGAATTCGGCGTCCCCGTGCCGCGCGGCGTTCCGATTCTGGCTGCGGGCGCGGGGAGATCCGCCGCGGCCGACCTCGCCGGCCCCATCTATGTCGTGAAATCGCAAATCCATGCCGGAGGGCGCGGCAAGGGGCGTTTCAAGGAGCCCGAGGCCGGTTCGCAAGGCGGCGTGCGGCTGGCGAAATCTCCCGCGGAGGTTGAAGCTTTCGTCGGCGAGATGCTCGGGCGGACGCTGGTCACGGTTCAAACGGGGCCCGCCGGCAAGCAGGTCAACCGCCTCTACCTCGAAGAAGGCTCGAACATCGCGAGGGAGCTCTACCTCTCGCTGCTTGTCGACCGGGAGACCAGCAGGGTCGCCTTCGTCGCCTCGACCGAAGGCGGGATGAACATCGAGGATGTCGCCCATGATGCGCCGGAGAAGATCGTCTCGTTTTCGGTGGATCCCGCGACCGGCGTCCAGCCCCATCACGGCCGCCGGCTCGCCAAGGCACTCGGGCTCGAAGGCGATCTCGCCAAACAGGCCGGAAAGCTCGCGACGCAGCTTTATGAGGCTTTCGTCGCCAAGGACATGGCGATGCTCGAAATCAATCCGCTGATCATCTCAGCGGAAGACCGCGTCATTTGCCTCGACGCCAAAATCTCGTTTGACGACAACGCGCTCTACCGCCACCCCGAGATCCTCGCGCTGCGCGATGAAACGGAGGAGGACCCAAAGG
Organism: Methylocella sp.; assembly: GCA_036834765.1. GTDB lineage: Bacteria > Pseudomonadota > Alphaproteobacteria > Rhizobiales > Beijerinckiaceae > Methylocapsa. The sequence goes on along the minus strand of DAITNE010000234.1, from coordinate 2,483 downwards.
AGATCGAGGCCTCAAAACACGATCTCAACTACATCTCGCTCTCCGGCGAGATCGGCTGCATGGTCAATGGCGCCGGCCTCGCGATGGCGACTATGGACATCATCAAGCTCTATGGCGCCGAGCCCGCCAATTTTCTCGACGTCGGCGGCGGCGCGACCAGGGAGAAGGTGACGTCGGCCTTCAAGATCATCACCGCCGACCCGCAGGTCAAAGGCATTCTCGTCAACATCTTCGGCGGCATCATGAAATGCGACGTCATCGCCGAGGGCGTCATCGCCGCGGTGAAGGAGGTCGGCCTCACTGTCCCCCTCGTCGTGCGGCTTGAGGGCACCAATGTCGCGCTCGGCAAGAAAATCATCGCCGAATCTGGTCTCAACGTGATCGCCGCCGAGGATCTCGACGACGCCGCCCAGAAGATCGTCGTCGCCGTCAGGAAGCCTTAAGCCATGTCGATCCTGCTCAACAAGGACACGAAGATCATCTGCCAGGGCTTCACGGGCAAGAACGGGACGTTCCACTCCGAACAGGCGATCGCCTATGGCGCCTTGATGGTCGGCGGCACGTCGCCCGGCAAGGGCGGCTCGATGCATCTTGGCCTTCCGGTGTTCGACACCGTCGACGAGGCGAAAGAGGCGACCGGCGCCAACGCCAGCGTGATCTACGTCCCGCCGCCCGGCGCCGCCGACGCGATCTGCGAGGCGATCGACGCGGAAATCGAGCTGATCGTCTGCATCACCGAGGGGATCCCGGTGCTGGATATGGTCAAGGTCAAGCGCGCTCTGTGCGGATCGAAATCGCGGCTCATCGGGCCGAACTGCCCCGGCGTCATGACCGCGGGCGAGAGCAAGATCGGCATCATGCCGGGCAATATCTTCAAGCAGGGCTCCGTCGGCATCGTGTCGCGGTCCGGCACCCTCACCTATGAAGCCGTGTACCAGACCACCCGCGAAAATCTCGGGCAAACGACAGCCGTCGGCATCGGCGGCGACCCGGTCAAGGGCGCGGAATTCATCGAAATCCTCGAATTGTTCCTGAAAGACCCGGACACCCATTCCATCGTCATGATCGGCGAGATCGGCGGCGGCGCCGAGGAAGACGCCGCGCAATTCATCAAGGACGAGGCTCGTCGCGGGCGGAAAAAGCCGATCGTCGGCTTCATCGCCGGCCGCACCGCGCCGCCCGGACGCCGCATGGGGCACGCCGGCGCGATCATTTCCGGCGGAAAAGGCGGCGCGGAAGACAAGATCGCCGCGATGGAATCGGCCGGCATCCGCGTCTCCCCTTCGCCCGCGAGGCTCGGCGCGACGCTCGCCGAACTGCTGCGCGGATAAAGCGGCGCCGCGAACGAAAGCGGCGCCTTGCTTTAGAATATTGTTATTATATTTCAAAGTGTTATTGATAATTCAGGCGGCCCGCGCAAAAAAGATCATGCCGAAAAGTTGAGAAAACTCTCGACATCATTATGAGTGCGCGTACGTAAGATAGAGGTTGATTGGTTCATCGTACGATCGCGGCCGGAGGCCAGGGAGCCTTCGCTCTTTTGCGATTTCGCGGCTCCCCGGGGCCGGATATTCAGGGACGAGACAGATGGCGCGCCAGAGTGGTACTGATGCGACGAATGGTTCGGGGGGCTCCAGCGCGGGACGCTCGGAGCCAAACGCCAAATTCAAGCAGACCTCCTTTCTCTATGGCGGCAACGCCGCCTATGTCGAACAGCTTCAGGCCGATTTCGAGCGCGATCCGAACGCCGTCGATCCCGAATGGCGGGCTTTTTTCGCACAGCTGAGCGATGATCGCGCGGCGATCGAGCGCAGCGCCAAAGGACCGCAATGGCGCAAGGCGAACTGGCCGCTCGCCGCCAATGGCGAGCTGATTTCGGCGCTCGACGGCGATTGGGCGAAAGCGCCCGAGCCGACCAAACCCGCCGCCAAATCTGAGCCCGCCGCAAAGCCGTCGGTCGGCGCGGCGCCGCCGACCGACGTCCAGCTGGCGACGCGCGATTCAGTGCGCGCGCTGATGATGATCCGCGCCTACCGGATGCGCGGCCATCTGCACGCCAAACTCGATCCGCTCGGCATCGAACAGCCGAAAGACAACGAAGAGCTGCACCCGGCGACCTATGGCTTCACCGAGGCTGATTATGATCGCAAGATCTTTCTCGATCATGTGCTCGGCCTCGAATTCGCGACCGTCCGCGAAATGCTGCCGATTCTGCGCCGCACCTATTGCGACACCATCGGCTTCGAATTCATGCACATTTCGGATCCTGCGGAAAAAGCATGGATGCAGGAGCGCATCGAAGGGCCGGGCAAGGAGATCACCTTCACACGCGAAGGCAAGCGCGCGATCCTCAATAAGCTGATCGAGGCTGAAGGCTTCGAGAAGTTTCTCGACGTCAAATATACCGGCACGAAACGGTTCGGCCTCGACGGCGGCGAATCGATGGTTCCGGCGCTGGAGCAGATCATCAAGCGCGGCGGCGC
>DAITNE010000233.1:0-3991 GCA_036834765.1 Methylocella sp. | reverse complement strand
TCGAAGACGAGGTCCGTCCAGAGGGCCGCCCCGAGGGCGATGAAGCCGCCGATCAATGAAATGAACACAGCGGGGCCATCGGCTGAATCGGCGAAGCCGTAATCGAGCCCGCAAACGTCGCACGCGGGCGCGAGCGCGGCGAAGCCCTTGAAAAGCGCGCCCCGCCCGCAGCGCGGGCAACGGCCCGTCAGCCCGGCGGCGAAGGCCGAGGTCTGTGAGTGATCGCCGTCGCCCATTCTGGAGAATCCTCAAACATGCGCGCGTAAATTGGAGCCGGCTTGCTGCGCGCGCAAGCGCTCATTACACCCTTCGGCGGGCGAAAGACAGATTTGCAGGCGGGCGAAAGACAGTTTTGCCTCGATGCGTCAAATCCGCATAGGCTGCGACGAAGAACGACGCGTTTCGAGGAGAGGACTTTCGTGACGTCCAGACTAACCGCCGTCTACAGGGTGCGCGCTCGCGCGAGCGACATCGCGGCGCGGGCTGAGGCCATCGCGGTGGAGCAGAGCGTCGAGATGCCGCTGTCCGCCATTCATGACGCCTCCATTCTGTCGGAGATCGTCGGCGAGGTGACGGCGATCGACGAGCGCGGCGACGGCGCGTTCGACGTCAGCATCGACCTCGCGGCGGTGACCGTTGGCGCCGACGCCGGTCAACTCGTCAATATGCTGTTCGGGAATACGTCCCTGCATTATGACGTCGTGCTTTCCAGCGTCGCCTTTCCGCGCGAGATGCTGAGCGCGTTTGGCGGTCCCTCGCATGGCCTTTCGGGGCTTCGCGCGCGCGTTGACGCAAAGGGAAGGGCGATGACATGCTCGGCTCTGAAACCGCAGGGGCTCGGGGCGGACGATCTCGGCAAGCTTGCTTTCGAGCTGGCGATGGGCGGTCTCGACTTCATCAAGGATGACCACGGCCTCGCCAATCAATCCTACAGCCCCTTTGCTGACCGGGTGCGCGCCTGCGCCGCGGCGGTCCGCAGGGCGAGCGACCGCACGCATCATCCGACGCGCTACGCGCCGAGCCTGTCGGGATCTTACATCGACATGCAGCGCCAGCTGGATCTTGCGCGGGAAGAGGGACTGGACGCCGCGCTGATCGCACCGATGATCGCAGGCCCGTCGAATTTCCACGCATTGCGCCGCAATAATCCCGACTTCGCTTTTCTCGCGCATCCGACGATGACGGGCGCGCGCGTCTCGCCGATCCTGTTCGCGCAGCTTTTTCGCTTGTTTGGCGCCGACGCCTCGATCTTTCCAAATTATGGCGGACGGTTTGGTTATTCGCTCTCGACCTGCAAAGCGATCGCCGCGGGCCTCCTTGGCAGCTTCAGCGGTCTCGCGCCGAGCGTTCCGGCGCCGGCCGGAGGCATGAGCCTCGACCGAACGCCGGAGCTGCTCGACTGCTATGGCGAAGACGTCATGCTGCTGATCGGCGGAGCGCTGCTCAGCGCGCCGCGCGAGGGCCTTGCGGTGGAGACAGCGCGATTCGTCGGCGCCGTCGCGCGCCATTGCTACCTGTAAGGGACGGGCGGCCGACGCTCGCCCTCAACCACGGGCCTGGCGGACTTTCCGATTGATGTCAGCCAATGTCCGGCGAACTGGAAGCACGGCGCGCATGGCCTCGGACTTGATGGCGTCGGCGGTTGGGTTGGCGCCGGGACGGGGCGGACGCAGCGACAGCCGCCGCAGATAATAATTCGCGGCTCTCGCCCGCCGGCGCGCCCGCATCTGTTTGGTCTCGAACACCATCGTATAGGAGATCGACCGCGACCCCTTCGTCTCCACCCAATGCGGAGCGTTTTCCGGCTGGTGCAGGCCGAGCCCAGGTCCGACGGGGAAGACATGCTCGCGCGATGGATCGCGGCCCTCAAGATCGACCTGCGCGATCGAGACGCGGCCGCTGCGATAGAAGGCCTCAAGTTCGGCCTCGCTCACAACGCTTGGCGAATAGAGATGATAGATCTTCTCGCCTTCGATTTGACAGAAAAATCCAACCTCTTGAGAGAAAAATCCAACCTCGGGGTCGAAATGGAACGGCGTCGTCGTCGCCGACGATCTGATCAGCAAGCCGCCTTCGATCCGGGCGATGTCCTCCCGCGCGAGCCCGGCAAGCCGCTCGGCGACCTGCTTGAACAAATCCTCGAGGAGGTCGCGAAACCGCGGGTCATAGTCTTCCGGGCGTTACAACAAAACGCGATAAGAGCCTGAATTCAATTGTCGCATCGCCTCATGCGGCTCGAAGGGCGCGACGGGCACGGACGTGAAGGCGACGCCAGGCGTCCTCGCGCTGTAGGCGACGTAATAGTCCTGCTTGATGCCGGCGTATTTTTCGGCCAAAATCTGTAAATTATCGAATTTCAAAATATCCAGCGTCGAAAGTGAATGCGTGAATCCGAAAGGCTCCCGGTTGAACGAGGATCTCAAGATTTCTGGCTCGATATTCAATCGAGCGGGACAGTCCAGCGCAACCATTGACGGCCTCCTGCTAACTGAAGGCGAAACCAAGGAGCTTTGTCTGCGGATCGGCGCACGCAATTCCGCCGGCGCACGCTATCGCCGCGCAACCTACCCTACAACCTCGACCCTTCGAAAGGCTTGTGATCCGCCGTCGAAATGTCAATAGAGAGCTGCTTGAAAAAAGCTGCTTCGTGACGTTGTTTTGATGCGCTGCTAGAGCGGGATGAGGAAAAGCGGTATCCGCTTTTCCGCTCGCACCCCGCTCTAAACTATTGGAATCGATCACGTTCATGATTTTGGATTGATTCAGTCCAAAATCATCGTGATCCAGAAGCCTTGGTCCGGCTTTGCCGGCCGGCTTGGGGAAGGGCGTCGAATGCCGAAGGAAAAATCGATTAGCATCGACGACAAACCGACGCCTTTGCGCAGGTCCGTCGATGGGTATCGCTGGGAGGACGTTCCCAATCTCCCCTACAAGGACGCCGACAGCGCGCCGTTCCGGGCGATCTCGCGGCAGATCCTGTTCTCGGACCCGCGCCTCAACGGCGAATTGCGCTATTTCGAGATCGAGGCGGGGGGATTCTCCACGCTCGAACGGCATGAGCACATGCATGCCGTGATGGTGCTGCGCGGCCGCGGCCGATGTCTCGTCGGCGAGACGGTCCACGCCTTAAGCCCGCACGATCTTGTCGCCATCGCGCCCTGGACCTGGCATCAGTTCCGCGCGGACGCGACTGCGCCGCTCGGCTTTCTTTGCCTCGTCAACGCCGCGCGGGATCGTCCGCAATTGCCGACGGCGGAGGGGCTGGCGGCGTTGCGGGCGGCTCCAGCGGTCGCAGCGTTTCTTGACGGCGTTTGCTGACGCCTGCACGGGCCGAGTCAGGCGCTGACAAAGCTAACAAAAAGGGCGGCCGAAGCCGCCCTCATGTCCGGATTAAAATCGCGGCGTCAATGCTCGAAGGCGCCGCCCCAGGTTCCCCACACATAGATGCAGGAGAACAGGAACAGCCAGACCACGTCGACGAAATGCCAGTACCAGGCGGCGAATTCGAAGCCGAGATGCTGGGTCGGCGTGAAGTGCCCGGCATAGGCGCGGATCAGGCAGACGGTCAGGAAGATGGTGCCGACCAGCACGTGGAAGCCGTGGAAGCCGGTCGCCATGAAGAAGGTCGCGCCGTAGATATTGCCGGCGAAAGAGAACGCGGCGTGGCTGTATTCATAGGCCTGCACGCAGGTGAAGGTCGCGCCCAGGAGGATGGTGAGGATCAGGCCGTATTTCAGGCCCTGGCGATCGTTTTCCAAAAGCGCGTGATGCGCCCAGGTCACCGTGGTGCCCGAGGTCAGCAGGATCAGCGTGTTCAACAGCGGCAGATGCCAGGGATCGAAGGTCTCGATGCCCTTGGGCGGCCACACGCCGCCGAACAGCGCCTCGCGGGTGGCGTGAACCGGATCGCCGGGAAACAGTGACGAATTGAAGAACGCCCAGAACCAGGCGACGAAGAACATCACTTCGGAGGCGATGAACAGGATCATGC
>DAITNE010000232.1:0-3993 GCA_036834765.1 Methylocella sp. | reverse complement strand
CGCCCGCGATCGTCGCGGACCATGCCTGCGAACCAAGGCGGCTCCGATCGGCGCGCGCGAGACTTGTTCAATCAACGACCTTTGTTGGCGTATCCGGGTTTGCGGGCATTGCCCGCGATCGAACTGTTAATGATCGCCTCGGCCGAACTTGCCCCTTAGGCGCGAACGCGCCACCCCGCGCGGCTCGCATCAAGCCAGCCATCGCTCCAGGCGCTGTTGGCTTTCGAGAAATTGAGGGATTGTCAGGATTGCCGGAGAGAGGACTGCCGTCGATATAAGCCTTCATCCCACGTTGGTAGATTCGAGCAGATATTACAAAATGCACCTGCCGAGGGGGACCCGACAGGCGCATCTTCCCGAATGTTACGGGGGGAGGAAGATCGATGCACTTCCCTTTCTGTTCGCACTTCGAACGGCCGCCATCATTCCCACAAGCTGGATCGCTGACTGTTCAAAAGTGCTCATAATCGAAAAAAATTCAGACGGGTCGGACCCTCGTGCACAGCCGACGGACGCTCGATCGCCAAGCAATCAGATTCAAGCCGCGGCTGCGCCGCTAACGTAGATGTCACAGCGGCGGCCGCACATTGTCCGGCCGCTCGTTCAGAACTACGCTCAGTAATGAGCTGTGAATTTGCAGATGGCCATTGTAATCGATGAAACCCATGTGGCGAAACTTATTCACGAAATGGCTCACCCGCGACCGCGTCGTGCCGATCATCTCGGCGAGCGTCTCTTGATTTATCTTCGCGGTAATGGGCTCCGGTCGGCCTTGCTTGCCAAAATTGGCTAAAATTAGCAGCACCCGGGCGAGCCGCTTCTCCGTCGAGTTGAACAGCTGGTCGACTAGGTCTGCTTCAACCCGCGCGTTTCTCGCCAGAATATGCTTGATAAAACATTTGGGAAAATGCGGGCTCGTCTTGAAGAATCCGCTGGATTTCGGCCTTTTCGACACGCATCGTCACGCATTCCGTCATCGCGATCGCCGTCGCTAAACGCTTCGCTTGTCCGATCAGGCAGCCCTCGCCCAGGAATTCGTCCGCCCCAAGTATTGCACAACGGCTTCCTTGCCTTGTTTGGAGACGACTGTGACTTTCATCTTGCCAGATTTGATATAAAAAACCGACTCTGCAGCATCGCCCTGCGTATAAATCACACTTTGCTTTGGGTGAGTGAAAATGACTCGACCCTTGGCGACCGTTTGCAAGAAGGCAGCGGGATCAAATCGCGCGCGGTGAGATCGCTTGGGAGATATGCTCGGACTGCGCATCTCGGCACCCTGGCAATTTGGCGGCCTGACGCCCGATCGCGAGATCGGCCAGTATAAAACTGCTCGCGTGTAACTCAGCGAAGCAAGCGCTTTGTCTAATATATATTAGAATCGGGAGCATGCTTGAAAAACGCGCACGCTTCTCGAAAGCGTCCCGGAAACCCCTTCGCGGCGTTTCGTCACATCGCCGGGCGGCTGCGCCGCTTATTCCCCCGGCGCCTTCGCATCGATGGAGAGCGCGTGAACCCCGGCGTCAAGCTCCGCCGCCAACGCCGCATTTATCGCCCGGTGACGTTCGATGCGGCTCTTGCCCTCGAAGGCGGGCGAGACCACCTTCACCTTGAAGTGGGTCTCGCCGGCCGCGTCGGCCCTGCCCGGACGCTCCGCGGCATGGGCGTGGCCCGCGTGCTTATGCGATTCGTCGATGATTTCGAGAAAGACCGGAGAGAAGCCGGCCTCCAGTTTCGCCCTGATCGCCGCGGCGACCCCGGCTGGATGGACCGCAGCTTGCTTCTGATCGCTCATTCCGGTCTCTCCCGCCAGTTCCTGCGCCCGCCTACGGCGCCGCATGTGAGAATAGCTTGCCGCAACGCCCTGCGGCTAATAGCCAAGGTAAGCCTCATTTATCGTCTTTAGGGCGCCGACGCGCTTGCGGCCACTCCAAAGACATTCATAATGCCAAGGTCATGAACCTCAACTCTCGCATCTTCGATCGTATCCGCGTCAAGCGTGAACCCAAACAGGCCCTGCGGCCCGACCAGCCGCGCTGCGATTTTCCGGGCTGCGCCGAGCCCGGCGGACATCGCGCGCCAATGGGGCGTCTGCGCGAGGGACAGTATTTTTCATTCTGCCTCGACCATGTCCGCGAATACAACGCGGCATATAATTATTTCAACGGCATGAGCCCGGAGGACGTCGCCTTATACCAGCGCGACGCCCTGGTCGGCCATCGCCCGACATGGTCCATGGGCTCGAACCGCAGCGCGAAGGGATTTCGCGAAGACGGCGACGATCCCACCCGCGCGGCGGATTTTATCGGCATGGCCGGGCCGAGCGCCCGGCGCGCCCCGAGAGCCGAGCCGGCGAGGCCGCGCCATGGCGTCGCCGCCTTGCGGGCGCTGGATCAGCTGGGCCTCGACGACAGCGCGGATGCGGGGGCCATCAAAGCGCGCTACAAGGATCTGGTGAAGCGGCTGCACCCTGACGCCAACAGCGGGGACCGCTCCAACGAAGACAAACTGCGCGAGATCATCCGCGCCTATAAATATCTGAAATCGGTCCGGTCCGCCTGACGACGCCGGCCGCGCCAGACCTTGCGCCCGGCTTCCATTTGCGCGAACCGGGCCATCGCAACGGAGAAAGAATGCAGAGCGCAACCATCGACCCCGGCGCCGTGGTCGCCGGCCTGCCGGACATGAAGATTTCGGTGCGCCAGGTTTTCGGCATCGACTCCGACATGGAGGCGCCCGCCTATTCGACCAGCGAGGCGCATGTGCCGGATCTCGATCCCGACTATCTGTTCGATCGCGACACGACGCTCGCCATTCTGGCGGGCTTCGCCAAGAACCGCCGCGTGATGGTGACGGGCTATCACGGGACAGGCAAGTCGACGCATATCGAGCAGGTCGCCGCGCGCCTCAACTGGCCCTGCGTTCGCATCAACCTCGACAGCCACGTCTCGCGCGTCGATCTCGTCGGCAAGGACGCCATCGTCATCAAGGACGGCCAGCAGGTGACCGAATTCCGCGACGGCATCCTGCCATGGGCGCTGCAGAACAACGTCGCCCTCTGTTTCGACGAATATGACGCCGGCCGGCCCGACGTCATGTTCGTGATCCAGCGCGTTCTCGAAGTGTCGGGGCGCCTCACCCTCCTCGACCAGAGCCGGGTGATCCGGCCGCATCCAGCGTTCCGGCTGTTTTCGACCACCAACACGATTGGCCTTGGCGACACTTCCGGCCTCTATCACGGCACGCAGCAGATCAATCAGGGACAGATGGACCGCTGGTCGATCGTCGCCACCCTCAACTATCTGCCGCACGACAGGGAGGTCGAGATCGTGCTCGCCAAGGTCAAGAGCTTCCAGCAGACCAAAGCGACCCGCGATCAGATCGGCAAGATGGTCCGCGTCGCCGATTTGACGCGCAACGCATTCATCGCCGGCGATCTCTCGACGGTCATGAGCCCGCGCACCGTCATCACCTGGGCCGAGAACGCTGAGATCTTCGGCGATATCGGCTTCGCCTTCCGCCTGACCTTCCTCAATAAATGCGACGAGCTGGAGCGGCCGCTGGTCGCCGAGTTCTATCAGCGCTGTTTCGGCAAGGAACTGCCCGAGAGCGCGACCAATGTCGTGATGACCTGAAAGTCGCCGGGACGCCGCCTTGACCATCTCGAACACCAAGCCGCCGTCGAAACTGGAAGGCCCGCAGGAGCCCTTCAAGCGCGCGGTCGCCGGCTGCATGCGCGCTCTCGCCAAGACGCCCGGCCTTGAGGTCGTCTACGCGCCGGAGCGCCCGAGCCTGATCCAGACCGGAGCCGGCGCCAAGGCGCGGCTGCCCGATCCGCCGCGCCGGCTCGACGCCCGCGAAGCGGCGATCCTGCGCGGCCATGCCGATTCGATGGCGCTGCGGCTCGCCTGTCATAACAGCGACGTGCATCGCCGTCTGACGCCGCAGGGCGCGGCCGCCCGGGCGGCGTTCGACGCCGTCGAACAGGCGCGC
>DAITNE010000231.1:0-3999 GCA_036834765.1 Methylocella sp. | reverse complement strand
CGGCGGTGATGGGCTTGTCGCTGTCGTCGATTCTTCTGATTTACACCGGTTCCTCCGTCGCTCGCGCCTTCTTCATCACGTCCGCGGCCTTTGGCGGCCTTAGCCTCTACGGCTACACGACGAAGCGCGATCTCTCGGCGATGGGCTCGTTCCTGGTCATGGGCTTGATCGGCCTCGTCATCGCGAGCCTCGTCAATCTGTTCGTCCAGAGCACGGCCTTCCAGTTCGGCCTCTCGATCCTCTCCGTTCTGATCTTCTCCGGCCTCACCGCTTGGGACACGCAGGCGATCAAGGAAATGTATTACGAGAGCGACGGCTATGAGATCGCGACCAAGAAATCCGTCAACGGCGCGTTGATGCTTTATCTGGATTTCATCAATATCTTCCAGTCGCTCCTCTTCCTCGGCGGCGACCGCAACTAAAGTTCGAGCTGATCTGCTCTTAAGAGGCTCCGCGCAGGCGGGGCCTCTTTTGTTTTGGCCCCGATCCCGCTCACGGGCCGGAGCCGCGCCGGGCCCAGGTCGCGACGAAGAGCGTCAGGCCGAGAATCACCGCAAGCTGCACCCACAGGAAGACGAAGGCGTCGGCCCTGACGCCGAGCGGCGGCGCGCCCGGCAGCACGTTGCGCAGCGCGGGCACGGCGAAGACCATCGCCCCGAGAGCGCTGATCATTGTCGCTTCGACCTTACGCGCGCCGACGAAGGCGAGGCCGCCGATCGTCAGCGCGCTCGCCGCGATCAGGATCATCGAGGCGAACAGGACAAAGGCGAAAAAGACCTGCGCGGCGGGACGTTGCGCCCGCACGGTCAGCGACAATCCGCCATTTTCGCCACCGGCGGGATCGTTCCGCGACGTCGCGACCTCCCAGCCGGCGATCTCCTCCCATGTCGTGAGGCGCAACGGCACGGCGGCCCCGCCCGCCGGCTGCTTGCCTTCGACGGCCCGGATCCGCAACGTCCCGTCGTAGCGATCGATGGGATAATTTTCGAGTGCGCCTCTGACGTAGAGCTGCAGCGTCTTCGAATTGGCCGCCTGACCGGCTCGCAGTTCGATATCTTGGACGTCGATTCCATCGCTGACCTCGACGACCATGTCCGTCGCGGGCGCGCCGAGATGGCGCAGGCCGCCAGATTTGCTTTTGGTCGCGAAGTCCAGTCGGACCTGGAGCGCTTGCTTGACCGGCTGGAGACTGGTGGTAGAAATCCGCGAACAGGATGGCGTAGCCCGCGACCAGGGCCGATAGAGCCAGCGACAGACCGAGGAGGCGCCTACGGCGGACGCGCGAGGTCACGGCTTGATCCGGCGCGGCGGCGCCCTGAGGGGACGGCGCATCCAATCGGTCTACTCCGAAACCAGCCTCAGCCGCTTGTCGAGAACCGCGATGACGCGGCGCAGGTCATGCCCGCGCTTCAGTACGAGCCCGCTCGCCGCGACGACCGCATAAAGACCTTGCTTGCGCGCGAGCCGGGGGCTTTTCTCGATTTCGTACAGGGCGCACTCCGAGGCGCGGCTGTAGACCGAGAAGATGGCCTTTTGCGCGGTGAAATCGAGCGCGTAGTCGCGCCATTCGCCGCTCGCGACCTTTCGGCCATAGAGATCGAGAATCTCGCGCAATTCGAGCCGATCGAAGCTGACGACCGCCTCTTGGGGGGCCGAAGGCCGGACGGCGGGCGCTCTGGAGGCGAACGGCCTCACCCGATCGGACATGACTGGAGGGCGGCGATCTTCGGCGGACTCCAAATCAGTCATGCGTTTTGCCGCTCATAACCCTTGACGCGCGCCCATCATCGCGCGCCGATCCGGCCGGGGCAAGGCCCTGCTTGACATTTTTACGACGCGTAAGCTCGGCGGTTTTTCGGCGATTTTGCGCGCCGGCCGCCCTTGCTGAGCGGGCGCAAAGACAATATCTCGGACGAGGACTGGATGCGCACGACGCGCGTCGGGTCAAAACTCGCCGCCAATCAGATCAGTCGCGAGCTTTGCCGGAAAACGGCCAGGCTCCCGATGAAAATCCGCTCCAGAGCAAATCCATTTCAGGGAAAGAGTCTCTCGATGTCAGAAGCCGCCGGTCAATCTCAAGCCTTTCAGGCAGATGTCGCGAGGCTGCTCCATCTCATGGTGCATTCGGTCTATTCCGACCGGGATATTTTTCTGCGCGAACTTTTGTCGAACGCCGCCGACGCCTGCGAGAAACTGCGCTATGAGGCGCTGGCCGACCCGTCTCTCGCAACGGCGCCCTTCAAGATAACGATCAGCATTGACAAGGACGCGGGAACGCTCGCCGTCGAGGACAATGGCGTCGGCATGACCCGCGAGGAGCTGGCCGATTCGCTTGGCACCATCGCCCGCTCCGGAACCCGCGCTTTTCTCGACCGGATCGGCGCGAAGCCGGCTCCCGACGATGAGGCGCAAGAACTGGCGGAGGAAGACGCGGCGGAGGACGCCGGTCGCGCGGGCCCCCACGTCGATCTTATCGGCCAGTTCGGCATCGGCTTTTATTCGGCTTTCATGGTGGCCGACCGCGTCGAGGCGATTTCGCGGCGCGCCGGCTCCAGCGAAGCCTTCGTCTGGAGTTCGGACGGCAAGGGCGCGTTCACGATCGCGGCGGTCGAGCCCGACCGCGCGCCGACGCACGGGACGCGCATCGTTCTTCATCTGAACGAGGCCTCGAAGGATTATCTCGACCCCTTCACGATCGAACGGATCGTGCGCGAACATTCGAGCGCGCTCGCCGTGCCGATCGAACTGATCGACAAGCCCGGGGACGAACCGCGCCGGCTCAGCGATGGCCAGGCGCTCTGGACGAAGCCCAAAAGCGGCGTCACGCCCGAGCAATACGCCGATTTCTACCACACGCTCGCCGGCCAGTTCGACGACCCGGCCCTCACCATCCACTGGCGTGCGGAAGGGCGCCACGAATATGCGGCGCTGGCCTTCGTGCCGTCGTCGCGCCCGTTCGATCTGTTCAATCCCGAGCGCCATGGCCGCGCGAAGCTCTATGTCCGGCACGTGCTGATCACCGACGACGCCGATATTCTGCCGCGGTGGCTGCGTTTCGTGCGCCTCGTCGTCGATTCGGCCGATCTGCCGCTGAACGTGTCGCGCGAAATGATTCAGGAGAGCCCCGTCTTCGGCGCCATCAAGAAAGGCGTCGCCAATCGCGTCCTGCACGAACTGACCAAACTCGCGGAAGCCGATTCCGCGAAATTCGGCGAGGTCTGGCGCAATTTTGGCTCCGTGCTGAAGGAGGGGCTCTATGAAGATCCGGAAAAGCGCGATGCGCTGTTCGCCCTTGCGCGCTTCGCCAGCTCCACTCATCCGGACGGCGCCCGCACGCTGAAGGATTACGTCGCCGGGCTGCGCCCGAACCAGACCGCGATCTATTATCTGCTTGGCGATGATCTGAAACGGCTGGCGGCGAGCCCCCAGCTTGAAGGATTTTCCGCGCGCGGCGTCGAGGTGCTGCTGCTGCCCGATCCGATCGACGCCTTTTGGGTCGCGACGGCGGTCGGCTTCAACGGCAAGCCGTTCAAATCGGTGACGCAGGGGGCGGCCGACATCACCTCGATCCCGCTTCTCGACGCGAGCGCGGAAAGTCCGGCCGACGCGCAGCAGCCGGCGGCGCTCGCGGCCCTGTTCGTCCTGATGAAACAGACGCTTGAGGGAGCGGTCGACGATGTTCGCGCCTCCGAGCGGCTGGCGCAGAGCCCAGCCTGCCTCATTGCGCCGGATCGCGGTCCCGATCGCCGGCTGGAGCAATTGCTGGCCGAACATGGGCAACTCGGCGCGGCGACGAAGCCGATCCTCGAGGTCAATCCGAAACATGCGCTGATCCAGGCGCTCTCGAAACTCGTCGGCTCGCCCGACAAGCAGAAGATCGAGGACATCACCTGGCTGATTTTCGACGAGGCCCGCGTGATGGAAGGCGAGAAGCCGGCGAATGCCCCCGATTTCGCGACCCGCCTGCGCAAGGTCGAATCCTTCCTGTCCGAACCGGTC
>DAITNE010000230.1:0-4024 GCA_036834765.1 Methylocella sp. | reverse complement strand
AAGCTTCGCTCAAAAGGCTGGGGATCGATGTCATCGATCTCTTCTACCAGCACCGCGTCGATCCATCCGTGCCGATCGAAGAGACGGTCGGCGCAATGGCCGATCTTGTAAAGGAGGGGAAAGTCCGCGCGCTCGGCCTTTCCGAGGCGAGCGCGCAAACGATCCGGCGGGCGCATGCGGTTCACCCGATCGCGGCCGTGCAGAGCGAATATTCGCTCTGGACGCGCGATCCCGAGGCGGAGGTTATTCCAACTTGCCGGGAGCTCGGAATCGGCTTCGTGCCCTATAGTCCGCTCGGCCGCGGCTTTCTGTCGGGTCAAATCAAAAGCCGCGCAGACCTTGGAGAGAACGATTTCCGCGTCAATCTGCCCCGCTTCGCCGAAGGCAACCTCGAAGCAAATCTCGCTTTGGTCGAGGCGATCCAGAAGCTCGCCGAGAAACGCGGCGTGACAGCGGCGCAACTGGCGTTGGCCTGGGTTCTACAGCAGGGCGAGCACATTGTTCCAATTCCTGGCGCTCGCAAGATCCGCCATCTCGAAGAGAATGTTCGCGCCGTGGAGCTTACGCTTGACGCGGCTGAAATCGCTGGCCTCGCCGCCGTAATGGCCGAAGTTCGTGGGGAGCGCTACGGCGAAAAGCAACTGGCGCTCCTCAAGCAAAATTAGGCTCGCGGCGGGGCGCTTTCACGCCCCATCGAGGGCGCTGATCGCGCCCGGCGTGACGTTCAGCATCTGCGCGCGCCCCGCAAGACTGGCGAAGGCGGAAGGATCGGCCCCCGTCAGCCAGACCTGGCCGCCTAGGGCGCCCAGCCGATCATAGAGCGCGGCCCGGCGCGCCGGATCGAAATGGGCGGCGATCTCGTCGAGCAGTACGAGCGGCGCGATGCCGCTCATCGCCTTGACGAGGCGCGCCTGCGCCAGCACCAGCCCGACGAGCAGGGCCTTCTGCTCGCCGGTCGATAATTGCGCCGCAGGCGCCAGCTTCACGCCATGGCGGACGCTGAGGTCGCTCGATTGCGGCCCGACCAGCGTGCGCCCGGCGGCGGCGTCGCGCGCGCGATTATCGTGCAGAATCCGGCGATAGACGTCCTCCGCCTCAAGCGCGGGACGCGTCTCGACCAAAGCGTCGATCTCACCCTCCAGCTTTAGTTCGGCGAACGGAAATTGCGCATCGCCCGCGGGTTGCTCCCCGTTTTGGCCCTGGGCGATGAGGGCTATGAGCTTTGCGACCGTCTCGAACCGCGCCGCAGCGACGGCGATGGCGAGTTCGGCGATTTCGCGTTCGATCGAATCGAGCCACATGCGTCCGGTGTGATCGAGGCGGTCTTCGAGCAGCCGGTTGCGCCCGCGCAGCGCCCGTTCGAGCGTATTGACCCTCGCGCCATGGTCGGCGTCGATCGAAAGCACCATCCGGTCAAGAAAACGGCGACGTTCGCCGGCGGGGCCAGAAAACAGCCCGTCCATCCCGGGCGTCAGCCAGACGACGCGCACATGCTCGCAGAAAGCGCGGATCGAGGCCGCGGGTTCCCGGTCGATGCGATATTTGCGCGAGGTCGCCGCCCCATTTTGCGGCTCGATTCCGGTGCCAAGCTGAACGTGGCCGGACGGTGTTTCGATTTCGACAGAGACCGCAAAGCCGCCCGCGCCCTCGTTTCGTGCGCAATCGGCAAGTTCGGCCCGGCGCAGGCCCCGCCCCGGGGTCAACAGCGACAGGGCTTCCAGCGCATTGGTCTTGCCCGCGCCATTGTCGCCGGTCAGCACGACAGTCTGCCCGGTGATGGCGAGGTCGAGCTTGGCGTAGGAGCGAAAATCGGCGAGCGCAAGGCGCGTGACGGCCCGCCGCGCGGGCGTGTCGCGCATCTGCGGCGTGGGTTCGGTTTGCACGATCTCCTGAATCTTGTTCATGCGGCGATGGTCTTCACAACTGGGGCCACAGAACTGCGCTATTCCGACTTGGCGCTCAAGCCAGAAATGCTCTAGCCTGACAAGCACTCAGACCCTTTCGGCGCGGGTTTCAACCTGAAGCTCTGAACCTGAAGCTTCGCTGCATATGGCCCATAGGTCCGATCCTCCCGTCAACGCACCGTCTCGCTTTCGCCTGCGCCAGCGGACCGACGCCGACATGGACGCGCTCGCCGAGCTTTGGGCGGCGAGCTGGCTGGAGGCGATGCCGGGCATTGATTTTGCCGCGCGAACGACCTGGCTGCGCGGCCATTTGCCGGCGCTGGAGGCGGCCGGCGCCGTAACGGTCTGCGGTTTCGACGAAGCTGGAAGGCTGCTCGGTTTCGCGACCGTCGATCCGCAGAACGGTTATCTCGATCAGATTACCGTCGCGCCGGAAGCCAAAAGCTCTGGTGCCGCGAGCGCATTGCTCGCCGAAGCGCGGCGGATTTCAGCGCTTCCCCTGTTTCTCGACGTCAACCAGGACAATCCGCGCGCGCTCCGATTTTACGCGCGCGAAGGTTTCAGGACGGTCGAGGCCGGCGTCAACCCGCGCTCGGGGTTGAAAACATGGCGCCTGCGCGAAGCGTAAGCGCGTCAATAAAATTCTCCAGTCCATTCCTGGGCTAAAAAAATTCTTCGACAGCCACTTGAGAAATTTCCTCAATCGCGTCATTTAGGCGGCGCATGACATCGTGGCCGCGGAAAACGCGCCCCGCGCAAACGCGCATGGAGATTTCATTAATGCTTCAACAGTTTGTCACGGTACAGGATTTTGGCGGCAAGCCGCTCAAACGCGTTCTGATGACGACTTCCGAGCAAGGCGTCCATGTCGCCGATCCCGGGATGCTTAGCGCAATCAAGTTCGGAATCTCCGCGCCGATCGCCGTGAAGCCCCAGCATGTTTTCAATTTCGTCGAGCCGATCTTCGACGACCTCATGTCGCAATGGCGGGCGAAAAGAAAGACCTGCGAGACGACCTGGGCCAAGCTTGGCCGCTTTCAGCCGATGGAAGACGACGAGGCCGCGTAAGCTGCCAGCCTCGCGGCATTTTCATTAAAATTCTATTCCGCCGCGGCCTGATCGGGCTTCAGCGCCGCCGCGCCGGTTTCGAACTGCAGCCTGGCGAGGCGGGCATAGAGCCCATCCTGCGCGACGAGGCTCGCATGGACGCCCTCCTCGACGACGCGGCCATTGTCCAGAACCAGAATGCGGTTGGCGTTGAGCACCGTCGCGAGGCGATGGGCGATGACCAGCGTGGTGCGCTCGGACATTACTTTTTCGAGCGCGGTCTGCACCAGCACCTCATTTTCCGAATCGAGCGCCGAGGTCGCCTCATCGAGCAGCAGCACGGGCGCGTCCTGTAAGATCGCCCTGGCGATGGCGATGCGTTGGCGCTGGCCGCCCGACAGCGTGACGCCGCGCTCGCCCGCGCGGGTGTCGTAGCCTTCCGGCAGCGCGCGGATGAAATCGTCGGCGGCCGCGCGCCGCGCGGCGTCGCGGACCTCCTCATCGCTGGCCTCCGGCCTGCCGTAGCGGATATTGTCGGCGATCGAGACGCCGAAGATGACCGGGTCCTGCGGCACGTTCCGGATGCGGCGGCGCAGTTCGGCCGGATCGGCTGTCTTGATATCAACGCCGTCGAGGAGAATGCGGCCGGCGCTGGGATCGTAGAAGCGCTGCAGGAGCTGGAACAGGGTGGTCTTGCCGGCGCCCGACGGGCCGACGATTGCGACCATTTCGCCGGGCGCGATCCTGAACGAAAGATCGCTCAGCGCCTCGTCGTCCGGTCGCGTCGGGTAGGCGAAAGCGACATGCTCGAAGCGGATTTCGCCGCGCGCGGGCGTTGGCAAGGGAACCGCGGGAACGGGCGCGACGATGCCGGGCTTAAGCGCCAGAATCTCGCCGATCCGGCCGGCCGCGCCGGCGGCGGCGGCGATTTCGCCCCAGACCTGACTGAGTTCGCTCAAGGAGCTCGCCGCCAGAACGGCGTAGATGAGGAATTGCGACAGCAGACCGGCCGTCATGCGTCCCGCCAGGACGTCGTGGGCGCCGAACCAGAGGATGCCGACGATGCTGGCGAA
>DAITNE010000229.1:0-4039 GCA_036834765.1 Methylocella sp. | reverse complement strand
AAATCGTCAGCAGAGCGAAGCCGCGCCAGAAATCGATTTCGTTTGGTGCGCGCATCTGCTTTTCCGTGAGCTTGCTCCCGCCTTTTCGCCGCGTTAATTCGCAACTTCCGCGCCAGTTCATCAAAAAAAGGTGGCGGCCGCCAGTCTTTCAAAACAGCGCGCGCAGCACTGCGGGGAGGCTTTCGGGGATGTCTTCGGCCACGAGCCCCGGTCCAAACTGGAGCGCCGCGGCCCCGTGCAGCCAGACCGCGGCGGAGGTCGCCTCAAAATGCGGCATGGCTTGCGCGCAAAGACCTGCGATCATGCCCGAAAGAACGTCGCCCGACCCGGCGGTGGCGAGCCAGGGCGGCGAGCTATCGTCGATCGTCGCGCGGCCGCCCGGAGCCGCCACGACCGTGTCCGGGCCTTTGAGCAGCACGACGGCGCCACTGAGGCTCGCCGCCGCGAGCGTGCGCTCCAGCTTCGAGGCCGATCGCAGACCGGCGAGACGCGCGCGCAAAGCCGGGAGATCCGGCTCGATTTCGAGCCACCGCCCTTCGTCATCGGGTAAAATTTCGCCGAAGAGGCGCGCGAATTCGCCCTCATGCGGGGTGAGGACAACCGGCGCGCGCGAGGCCCTTATCGCCCGCGCCAGAGCGATCGCCTCGCCTTTGAAACTCGAAAGTGCATCGGCGTCGAGAATGATGGCGCGGGATTTTTGCGATTTTTCGTCGGCGCGCAGGGCCGCCAGGACGAACGCCCGCGTCGCGGCGCCAACGCCAAGGCCGGGACCGAGGACGACAACGTTCTTGCGCCGGTCTTCGAGGATCGCGCCAAGCTCAGCTGGACTATCGCATATCGTCGTCATGATGGCGGTCAGCGCCGCCGCGTGAACGGCGAGCGCCTGCGTCGGCGTCGCGACGGTGACGAGGCCGGCTCCGGCGCGAAGGGCGCCGCGCGCGGCGAGCCGCGCCGCGCCGGTGTGGGCGAGGCCGCCGGAGAGGACAAGGGCGTGGCCGCGCGAATATTTGTGGCCGTCGATGCGCGGAACCGGGTAGGAATCACCCCAGATCTGCGGCCCGTTGGCCAGCGTTTTCGGCTTGATGGCGGCAAGAACCGATGGCGGAATGCCGATGTCGGCGACTAACGTTTCTTTGCAATGGACGCGCCCGGGCAGGAGCAGATGGCCCGGCTTGCGGCGAAAGAAGGTGATCGTGCGCGACGCATTGACGGCGACGCCGCGGATCTGCCCGCTCGTTCCGTCGATGCCCGAGGGCACGTCGATGGCGAGAACCGGCTTTCCCCGCTCGCGCGACCACTGGTTGAGGCGCTCCACCGCCGCACGCGCCGCCCCGTCGAGATCACGGGCGAGACCCGCGCCGAATAGCGCGTCGATGGCGAGATCGGCCGCATCGAGCGGAACGGCCTCAATTGTCGAGATGGCGCCGTCCCAGGCCCTGGCCGCCGAAGCCGCGTCGCCGCGCAGCGCATCGGGACGGCAGAGCAGCCCCAGTTCGACGAAAAATCCTCTTTGCTTCAGCAGCCGTGCGGCGACAAAGCCGTCGCCGCCATTGTTGCCCGGCCCGCAAAGGACCGCGACGCGTCCATGGCGCGGCGCGAGCCGGCTCGCCTCCAGCGCGACCGCCGCGCCGGCATGCTCCATCAGCTCATGGCCCGGCGTCCCCCCTGCGATCGTCAGACGGTCGGCTTCGGCCATTTCGGCGTTGGTGAGGAGCTCGGGCGGAAAAAAATTCGGCGTCATGAAAAGCGCTTTCAAGATCCGGGCCGGCGCTGCCCAAGTTGACAAAACCGGCGGCGGGGACCCAAATGTGACGGCGGTTAGCCCCGCCGCCTGTTCGGCCGCGTTGTCTGATTTTCAGCGATTTTGACGGCGCATGAGACGTTATGAAAGCTCTTATCGCAAAGTTCGGCATCGGTCAGGTCGTCAAGCACCGGAAATATCCGTTCCGGGGGATCATTTACGACATCGACCCGGTGTTCTCGAATACCGACGAGTGGTGGCAGTCCATTCCCGAAGAGGTGCGCCCGCGCAAGGACCAGCCGTTCTATCATCTCTTCGCTGAGAATTCTGAAACGGAATATGTCGCCTATGTTTCGGAGCAGAATTTGTTGCCCGACACCTCCGGCGATCCGGTCCGCCACCCGCAGGTCGACGAGATCTTCGTGCGCGCCGAGGACGGCGCCTATCAGATCAAAACCGCGCGCCGCAATTAATCCTTCCCGGCGCGCCGCTCGCGGCGGTCCTCGAGTTCAAGAGTCACCATCCGCGCCAGCAGCGTCGCCGGAAACAGCTGCCCGATGATTCCTTCGAGATTGGCCAGCGCGCGCGCCACCGGGTGAACCGGAACGATATCGCCGTAACCGACCGACGTCAGCGTGACGAAGCTGAAATAGATGACGCTGCTGGCCAGTCCCCTGTCGTGCGATACGGCGAGGCCGGCGAAGGCGTGGGGCGCGATAAGGCCAACAAGGGTATATAGCCCGACGAATGTGAGGCCGATGGTGAGGTACAGAAGGACCGCGCCGTTCACGCGATGGAGGGTGATGCGTCCTGGCGCGAACACCGCCCCCGCAATGACGACGATCAGCGCGACGTCGATGATGATCCAGGCGAAGGCGTCGAGAAAGAGATCGAGATTCGATTGCGCCGCCGCCGCGACGCGAAGGGCGTGGGCCGCCACGGCCAGCCCTATGCCGGCGAAAAGAACGACGATGACGATCCAGCTGGTCGACTGCATGAGAACGCAGCTCGCCAGCAGGAGGATGATGAGGAGACCATAGCCATGGACCGAAATCGTCCCCGCGGCGTGCAGCGGAACGACGACGAACATCAGGCCGATCAGCATCAGGGTGAGCGCGGAGAGCAGCGGATCGCGCAGTTCGTCTCGCGCGGGGAGATTCAATCGCGCGCGCTTTCTGGTCGCAACCATCGGGCGCCTCTCCTCGCGCGTCAGGTCTCGTCCGGCTGCGGCGCCGGCGGCTCGTCATCGGCCTCGGTCCGCGCCGCGTCCTCCTCGGTGATGCGCTCGACCGCGACGACCTGCTCGTCGTCCCCAGTGTTGAACACGATCACGCCTTGCGTCCCACGGCCGGCGACGCGGATGCCCTCAACCGGGCAGCGGATCAACTGGCCGCCGTCCGTCACCAGCATGATCTCGTCGCCGTCTTCGACTGGCATTGAAGCGACGAGCAGGCCATTGCGCTGATTGACCGCCATGGCGACGATGCCTTTGCCGCCGCGCCCGGTGATACGGTACTCGAAAGACGAGGTGCGCTTGCCGAACCCGTTCGAGGACAAGGTCAGAATGATCTGCTCCTTCGCCGACATTTCGGCGTACCGGTCGGGGTTGAGGCTCAGGGCCTGCGTCTCCTCGGCGGACTCGTCGACGGACGTCTCCGCCGAGGCTTCGGCGCCCCCCTCGATCGCGGCTTCGCCGGCGATAGCGCGCCGCATCTTGAGATAGCCGGCGCGCTCGCCGCTGTCAGCCTCGATGTGGCGCAGAATGGCGAGTGAGATGACGCGGTCGCCGTCGCCGAGAGAAATGCCGCGCACGCCCATCGAATCGCGCCCCTTGAACACCCTGACGTCGGTGACGGGAAAGCGGATGCACTGCCCCTTGGCGGTGGTGAGCAGCACATCGGCGTCTTCGGTGCAGATCTGGACGTCGACGATCTCCTCGCCATCGTCGAGCCGCATCGCGATCTTGCCGGCGCGATTGACCTGCGCGAAATCGCTGAGCTTGTTGCGCCTCACTGTGCCGCGCGTCGTCGCGAACATGACGTCGAGCGTCGCCCAGTCGGCCTCGTCCTCCGGCAATGGCATGATGGTCGTAATGCGCTCGCCCTGTTCGAGCGGCAGGATATTGACCAGCGCCTTGCCGCGCGCCTGCGGCGCCGAGAGCGGCAGGCGCCAGACCTTTTCCTTGTAGACCTGGCCGCGCGAGGAAAAGAAGAGAACCGGCGTATGCGTCGAGGCGACGAACAGCCGCGCGACGAAATCCTCGTCCCGCGTCTGCATCGCGGCCCGCCCCTTGCCGCC
>DAITNE010000228.1:0-4071 GCA_036834765.1 Methylocella sp. | reverse complement strand
CGGGCTGCGCGTCGACGCCGTCGCCTCGATGCTCTACCTCGACTACTCCCGCAAGCCGGGCGAATGGGCGCCAAATCCTGACGGCAGCAACGACAATCGGGACGCGGTCGCCTTTCTTAAGAGGTTCAACGAACTCGTTTATGAAACCCATCCCGGGACCGTCACGTTAGCGGAGGAGTCGACGTCATGGCCCGGCGTGTCCGCCCCGACCAGCGCTGGAGGCCTCGGCTTCGGATTTAAATGGAACATGGGTTTCATGCACGACACGCTGGAATATATGGAGCTTGATCCCATCCACCGGCGATGGCATCACGACAGGCTGACTTTTGGCTTGCTCTATGCTTTTTCGGAGAATTTTGTGCTGCCGCTCAGCCATGACGAGGTGACGCATGGCAAGGGTTCGCTTCTCAGCAAAATGTCCGGCGACGACTGGCAGAGCTTCGCCAACCTTCGCGCATACTACGGCTTCATGTGGGGCCACCCCGGCAAGAAGCTCCTTTTCATGGGACAGGAATTCGCGCAGCGGCGCGAGTGGCGCGAGAATGAATCGCTCGATTGGCATTTGCTCGACGCGCCGGCGCACAAGGGTGTGCAGACCCTGATCCGCGACCTCAACAGGCTCAACAGGGAGTTGCGAGCGCTGCACGCGCGCGACCGTGATCCCGGCGGCTTCGCATGGATCATCGGCGACGATCGCGACCAGTCCGTCTTCGCGTTTGCGCGCTTCGGCGAGGCGGGCGATCCGCCTGTGGTGGCGATCTGCAATTTCACCCCCGAGCCGCGCCATGCCTACAGGATCGGGCTGCCGCGCGCGGGGAGCTGGCGCGAAATTCTCAACACGGACGCGGCCGCCTATGGCGGCTCCGGCGTCGGCAATCACGGATCGATCATGGCGCACACCATCCCTTCGCATGGGCAGCCAGCCTCGGCGGAAATTACCCTGCCCCCGCTGGCCACGCTCTACTTCACGCCTCAGGACCAATGACGCGACGCCGCCCGCACCGCACAACGCCGCCGGAGAACCTTTGTAAATGAGATTGAGCGCGCCAATCGGACGTCAGGCGATGGCTTTTGTCCTGGCCGGAGGCCGCGGTAGCCGGCTGCTCGAATTGACGGACCGGCGCGCCAAGCCCGCGGTCTATTTCGGCGGCAAGATGCGCATCATCGATTTCGCGCTGTCGAATGCGCTGAACTCCGGCATTCGCCGCATCAGCGTCGCCACGCAATACAAGGCGCACAGCCTGATCGGACATCTGACGCGGGGCTGGAATTTCTTTCGTCCGGGCGGCAACGAAAGCTTCGACATCATGCCGGCGAGCCAGCGCGTGTCCGAAGACAAATGGTATGCCGGAACCGCCGACGCCGTGTTCCAGAATATCGACATCATCCGCGACCGCGCGCCGAAGTATATGGTGATCCTCGCCGGCGACCACATCTACAAGATGGACTACGAGGTGATGCTGCAACAGCACGCCGATTCCGGCGCCGACGTGACGATCGGCTGCCTCGAAGTGCCGCTGAGGGAGGCGAGCGGCTTCGGGGTGATGCATGTCGACGCAAAAAAGAGGATCGTTGATTTCGTCGAGAAGCCGAAAAATCCGGCGCCGATGCCGGGCCATCCCGACAAGGCGCTCGCCTCGATGGGCATTTATGTGTTCGAGACGAATCTACTGTTCGATCAGCTCGAGCGCGACGCCCGCGATCCGAAATCGAGCCGGGATTTCGGCAAGGACGTCATTCCCTACATGGTCAAGCACGGCAAGGCGATCGCGCATTATTTTTCCGACTCCTGCGTGCGGTCGGCCGATGACGAAACGGCCTACTGGCGCGACGTCGGCACGGTCGACGCCTATTGGGAGGCCAATATCGATCTGACCGACATCGTTCCCGATCTCGATCTCTTCGACAAGGACTGGCCGATCTGGACCGACGGCTCGGTCACGCCGCCGGCGAAATTCGTTCACGACGAAGAGGGGCGACGCGGCATGGCGGTCTCCTCCGTGGTCTCGGGCGGGTGCATCATTTCCGGCGCGAAAGTCAAACGTTCGCTTCTCTCCACGGGCGTGCGCATCAACTCCTATTGCGACGTCGAAAACGCGGTCATTCTCCCTTACGTCGAGATCGGCCGCGCGACGCGGCTTCGCAACGTGGTCATCGATCGCGGCGTGAAGGTTCCCGGCGGCCTCGTCGTCGGCGAGGATCCGGCCGCGGACGCCGAGCGGTTTCGCCGCACCGAAAAAGGCATTTGCCTCGTGACCCAGAATATGATCGACAGCTTGGCATGACCGACAGGCCGGCATGATCGACAGGCCATCATGAGCAACACCACCGTTTTGGCCGTCGTCTCCGAAATTTTTCCGCTGGTCAAAACCGGCGGCCTCGCCGACGTCGCCGGCGCCCTGCCCGCGGCGCTCGACGCTGAGGACGTCGAGGTCGTCACCCTCATTCCCGGCTATCCCGCCGTGATGAAAGCGATCGAGCGGGCGGAAACGGCCATCGCGCCGTATAAATCCTTCGGCGGACACGCGCGCGTCCTTCGCGCCGACGCGGGCGGCCTCGATCTCTTCGTGCTCGACGCGCCGCATCTTTTCGCGCGCCCGGGCGGCCCTTATACCGCGCCGGACGGAACGGACTGGCCGGACAACCCCTTCCGTTTCGCGGCCCTCGCAAAGGCCGGAGCGGAGCTTGCGCTCGGCGCCTCCCCGGGGTTCTCGCCGGATGTCGTTCACGCCCACGACTGGCAGGCGGGCCTCACCGCCGCCTATCTCAACGATGCCCCCCGCGCCCGGCCGGGAACGGTGATCACGATTCATAATCTCGCTTTTCAGGGGCAATTTCCGGCCGAGCTGCTCGGCCCCCTCGGTCTGCCGGATGAAGCTTTCTCGATCGACGGCGTCGAATATTACGGCATGATCGGCTTTCTCAAGGGCGCGCTCGCCTACTCCGACCGCATCACCACGGTCTCGCCGACTTACGCCGCCGAGATCCGCACGCCCGACTTCGGCATGGGCCTCGACGGGCTGCTGCGCGCCCGCGGCATGGCCGTGACCGGCATCCTCAACGGCATCGACGAAGACGTCTGGGATCCTGCCGCCGACGACATGATCGAAGAGCCCTTCAGCCTCGCGACGCTGGCGAACCGGCCGGCCAACAAGGCGTTTCTTCAGCGTAAATTCGGGCTCGACCCCGATCCGGGGGCGCTGCTGCTTGGCGTCGTCAGCCGTCTTTCCTGGCAAAAGGGCCAGGACCTCCTCATCGCCAATCTCGACGTTCTCGACCGCATCGGCGCGCAACTCGCGGTCCTCGGCGCCGGCGAGCCCGCGCTCGAACAGGCGCTCCTCGCGGCAGCGGATGCGCGGCCGGGGCGCGTTGGCGCAAAGATCGGTTATGACGAAGCGATCGCGCATCAGATTCAGGCGGGCGCGGACGCTCTGCTCATTCCCTCCCGCTTCGAACCGTGCGGGCTGACCCAGCTCTGCGCGCTGCGTTACGGCGCCCTGCCCGTCGTCGCGCGCGTCGGCGGCCTCGCCGACACCATCGTCGACGCCAATCCGATGGCGATCGCCGCGGGCCATGGCACCGGCTTGCAGTTTTCGCCGGTCACAGCCGAGATGCTGGGCGCGACGCTGGAGCGCCTTGCGCGCCTCTGGGCCGAGCCTGAGGCCTGGGATCGCCTGATCGAAAATGGCATGATGACCGACGTCTCGTGGCGCCGCCCCGCCGCGGCCTATGCGAAGCTCTTCCGCGATCTCATCGCCGAGCGACGCCTTTCGGCGAAGCCTTCAATTTCGTGAGCGGATAAACGCATGATCGAAACCATCGCGACGACGCCCTTCGAGGGCCAAAGACCCGGAACCTCGGGGCTGCGCAAAAAGACGCCCGTGTTCCAGACCAAGGGCTATCTCGAGAATTTCGTGCAATCGATCTTCGATTGCCTCGAAGGCTTTGAAGGGCAGACTCTCGTGGTCGGCGGCGACGGCCGCTTCTTCAATCGCGAAGCGATCCAGATCGTCATCAAAATGGCGCTCGCCAACGGCTTCGGCCGCATTCTGGTCGGACGCGGCGGCATAT
>DAITNE010000227.1:0-4074 GCA_036834765.1 Methylocella sp. | reverse complement strand
GAGCCCGTCGAGGATCCATGTGACGCCGAGAGCGACGACGACCAGAGTGTGAAACCGGCTCCAGCCGAGGCGGTCGAGCCGGGCCGGGACGTAGGTCTCGACGACGGCCGCCATCTTTGGGTCTTGTTTCTTTCCGATCAAGGGTTCGTTAAGCATTCGCGCGCTTGCCTGTTCCTGATCCGGCTCCTTTTCGGGTGCTCCCGCCGCCGAAACCGGCTAGGAAAGAGCAAAGACCTCGCTGCGGTTCCCAAATGTCGCGTGCGCCGAAAATTCTTGTGTTCGACTCGGGGCTTGGCGGCCTCACCGTCTTCACCGAGGTCGCGCGCCTGCGGCCGGACGCGACATTCGTCTACGCCGCCGACGAGGCGGGCTTTCCCTATGGCGCGTTGCCCGAGACCGCGCTTGCGCCGCGCGTGCTGGCGGTCATCGAGCGGCTGATCGAAAAGCACGCGCCCGATATCGCGGTCATCGCCTGCAATACGGCCTCGACGCTGGTGCTGCCGCATCTGCGCGCAGCCTTTCCAAACCTGCCTTTCGTCGGTACGGTGCCCGCGATTAAACCGGCCGCAATTCAATCGCGCACAAAAATGATCTCGGTGCTGGCGACGCCAGGAACGGTCGCTCGCGATTATACCCGCGAACTGGTGCGTGCCTACGCTGCCGATTGCAGCGTGACGCTGGTTGGATCGACAACTCTGGCGGGCCTTGCCGAAGATTTCATGCAAGGCGCGCCGCCGCCCGATGAGGGTGTTTCACGTGAAACAGCCCCCGCATTCGTCGAGTCGGACGGCCGCCGGACCGACTGCATCGTTCTCGCCTGCACGCATTATCCGTTGCTGATCGCGCAATTGGAGCGCCTCGCGCCATGGCCGGTCGAGTGGATCGACCCCGCGCCGGCCATCGCGCGGCGGACCGATCAGGTCTTGCGGGACCAAGTTGGGTTTCCCACCAGTTCCGGAGGCGATCCTCTACGATTGGCGCAGGCGGTGTTTACGGGCTCGAAAATGCCGGGTCCAAGGCTTCGCGCGGCGCTGCGAAGCTTCGGAATCGAGGCGGTCAGCCTAGAGCCGATGCCGCTCGCCTTCGCGTGAAGGCTGTCATTATGACGCTTGTCATTTGATTGTTCAGACGGCCCAGGCGCCGTTGTTGACGACGACCATCGGCCCGATCAGCTCGATCGAAGCGCCTTTCCCGTTGGCGATGATGACGCTGTCCTCATTAGGCGAGATCATGGCGCCGTTCGCCGTCCTCAAGAAAAAGCCGCCCACGGAGCTGAGCTCCGACAGCATCAGCGTCGCCCCGGGGGCGTGCAGCACGATCGGCGGGATCGGCGCCGGCGCCACCGACGCAACGGCCGGCACCTCGGCTGCCGAGGTCCAGCGGCAGCCGGACCAGATCGGATGATCGGCTTCGCCGCCCTCGAACTCGATCCACACGCCGGCGCCGATCTGCGGCACGACATAGACGCCGCTTACCGCGCCGGCGAGCGGCGCGCAGGCTTCGGCCCATGTGCTGGGAAGCGTGCCGAACACGTCCGGGACTTCGGCCTGTATGCGGCCGAGGCCCATGGGGTCGATGTTGTTCACCACCGTACCGCGATATTTGCCGTAGAGTTTAGCGCTCATCTTTTTGATCCTGAAGTGAATTGGAGCGGGATGAGGAAAAGCGGGAACCACTTTTCCGCTCGCATCCCGCGCGAAATAATCACGGCGTGTTGAAGCTCGGCTCCGGCGGCGGGACGACCGAAGCATCGCGCTCCCAGCCCTCGTTCTCACGGACGAGCGCTTCGATGGCCACCACGGCGCCATTGGCGTCGAGATCGGGCAACGCCTGGAACACGGAGCGCCAGCACCGGAAAATCTTGTAGGCGAGCACGAGCTGTCCGGCCTCGTTGTAGAATTCGAGGAAGATATCCTTGCGGAAATCCGCGAGCGAAACCTCGGAGCCAAGACCGGCGCCCAGCGTCCAAACCTTGTTCGCCCATTGCTCGAATTCGGTATCCTCGCTGACGCCGCGCTCCAGCGTGATCGGCTCATATTGCGTGCGGCCGGGCGATTTGCGCGAAGTGGACGGATCGCCGCCCGCGCGATGCTCGACGACCTCGGTTGTGCGGCGCAGAGCGCTGACCTTCGAGACGCCGGCGACATAGCGTCCGTCCCATTTCAGGCGAAACTTGAAGTTCTTGTAGGGGTCGAGAGGTTGCGGGTTGACTGACGGCATGGCGACTCTCCTGCGCGGCGAAGGCCGCCCTCTGATCGAGCCCTAAAGCCGAGCCCTAAAACAATGAGCCCTGTTCGCGTTTTTTCGCCGGCTTTCGGGTCGATGCTCTCTTCGCCTCGACGACAGGCGGCCCGGCGACGGCGCCACCGCGGCCGTCGGAGAATTCGATGTCGAGGCGGGCGCCGTCGGCGATCTCGGCCGCCAGCCGCAAGGGCCTGTCATCGGCGTCGCGCACCAGGGCGAAGCCCCGCGCGAGGACGTTTTTGTAGCCGAGGCTCAAACGCATCTGTTCGAGATTTTTGAGCTGCGTCCGCCGCGCCGCGATGGAGACGCGAAACGCATGGGTCATGCGACCTGTCAGCGCGTCGAGGCGCCGCCGCGCGGCCACTGTACGCTCTTGCTCGATGTGCACCCGCGCGAGCCGCGCGTTGACGAGACGGCGCCCGAGGCTTGCGACCCTCTCGCCGCGCCGCTCGGCAGCGGTGGAAAGAGACCGCTTCATGCGCAATTCGAACGCATCCAGTTTTTCCGCCGCGCGCCCTAATCTTGCCTGAGGAGATTGTCGCGCGAGGCGCTGGCTCAATCGCGCCAGCCCGATGCGGCAACGGTCCTGCGTGCGCAAAATGGCGTTGGCGAGATGGCGGGCGGCGACGTCGAGGCGCTGGCGGGGCACGGCGACGATCTGGTCCGGCTGCGGCAGCGCGCGGAAAAGCGCGCGCGCTTCGGCCCGGCGGCGCTCGATGAGGCGCAGCATGGCCCCGGCATGGCGGCGGCCGAGATCGGCGAGCGAAGCTAGCAGTTCGAGGCGAACCGGGACCGCCTTTTCGGCGGCGCCCGTCGGCGTCGGCGCGCGCAGATCCGCGGCGTGGTCGATCAGCGTCCAGTCCGTCTCATGGCCTACGGCGGCGATGATCGGAATGAGACTGGCCGCCGCCGCACGGACGACGATTTCCTCGTTGAAGCTCCAGAGGTCTTCGAGCGAGCCGCCGCCCCGCGCGACGATGACGACGTCTGGTCTTCGCAAGGCGCCCTCGGCGGGAAGGGCGCTGAAGCCGGCGATGGCGGCGGCGATCTCAGCCGCCGAGGTCTCGCCCTGAACCCGCACCGGCCAGACCAACACATGGCGCGGAAAGCGCTCGGCGATCCGGTGCAGGATGTCGCGGATGACGGCGCCGGTCGGCGAGGTCACGACGCCGATGTGGACGGGCAGAAACGGAATCGCGCGCTTGCGCGCCTCATCGAAAAGGCCCTCGGCCGCGAGGCGACGGCGGCGCTCCTCGAACAGCGCCATGAGCGCGCCGACGCCGGCGGGCTCGATGGCCTCGACGATGATCTGATAGCTCGACTTGCCGGGGTAGGTGGTGATCTTGCCGGTCGCGATGACCTCAAGCCCTTCCTCCGGCTTCACCCGCAGGCGCGCGAAGGCGCTCTTCCAGATCACGGCGTCGATGCGCGCGTTCGCGTCCTTGAGGCAGAAATAGGCGTGGCCGGAGGAATGCTGGCCGCGATAGTTGGAGATTTCGCCGCGCAGGCGCACGAGGCCGAAGCGATCCTCGATGGTTCGCTTCAGGGCGTTCGACAATTCCGAAACGGTGAGTTCCGGCGCGTTGGTGGCGGCGGGTTCAGGCATGACGCGGGGTTCTCACTGACGATTTATTCCTTGATCAGCTGCCCGGAGTAGACGACCGGTCCGGTCGGATCGCCGGTGGGGGAGCCGCCCGGCGGCTCGACCGTCACGGCGAATGTCGCCTTTTCGGGCGAGAGGCCGGCGGGAAGCGGGATTTTGATCGCGTTGGCGCCGACGACCCCCATGGATTTCGGGGCCTTGCCCGCGCCGATGTAGGTCGCCGCATC
>DAITNE010000226.1:0-4088 GCA_036834765.1 Methylocella sp. | reverse complement strand
CGCTGACGAGCGCGCCGGACTCTTCCATGCGCATGCGGCCATCCTTCGTATAGACGGTTCCGTCAGGCGTCTGCAGCGCCAGCCAGCCTTGCCCCTGGACGGCGACGTCGAGCGGATTCTCCGTCTTGATCGGCACGCCCTGTCGGCGCGAGATGAAGGATTCCCCCTGCGAGACGAAGTCGACGGGATTCGCGTCGGCTTTCGAGAGGAGGGATTTGAAGCTGATCTCCTCCGCCCTGTAGCCCGGCGTGCTCTGGTTGGCGATATTGGCGGCGATCGTCGTCATGCGACGGTCGACTGCGACCGCGGCGGACAAGGTAACATAGAGCCCGGATTGCACGGATTACGATCCTCCTTGCGGCAAACTGGCGATGCTGAGAAGCAGGCTCTGGCTGATACCCGGCGACGAGACCTGAAGCGCGTTGGTTGGCGTCGTCGATGTGGTCGAGGGGTTGTTGACGTCATAATTCGCGGTGAAGCGCAAAATCAACTGCTTCAGATAGGCCGGCTTCTGCAGATCGCTGATATTGACGAGGCCGGCGATCGTGTTCGCTTGTTGGTCGATGGGCTCTGTGGACATATAGGAAGACAGCCCGTAAGCCGTCTCCACAACTTTGAGAAGCGTCTGGTCGCCGAGGATGCTGTAGGCGCTGGTGATGCTCGGCGCCATGCGCTGGAAATAGAGCGCCATCTGGGTGCCGGGACTAGTCTTGCCGACATTCGTTTCCAGCGTCTGTTCGTCAAAATTGCTGACGGTCGTCTGCTGCAGCGAGGTTGAACTCGTCGTCGCCGCGCCATTCGCCGCGAAATTGAAGGCCGTGGCGAGCGCCTTGGGGATCGTTCAACGTGTTGGCGAGGCTTTTGCTGCTTGAGACGCCCTCCGTGAGAACCTGGCGAATGAGTCCTTTAGCGTAGGTCATGTCGCTCAGCCCGAAAGCGGTCATGACATAATTATAAAGTTGGCTGTTATTCAAAAGATCGTTGACTGTTTTAACCTTGCCGATATTCGCCTCGAAATATTGCGTTTGCCTCTGCACGGTCGGTTCGGTCGCCGTGTTCGCCAGGCTTTTCGAGTAATTTTGGGTCAGCATGGTAAAATATTGGGTGGGCGTCAGCATGCCATTATCCTCGGAACGCGGAGGCAGTCTTTATCCCAAGGCCTTGCGCGGAACTGACCGCCGCCCCGATATCCGCATTGATTCTAGCGCGGGGCTCGCAAAATAAATCCCTTCCCACTGCGGCGCATTTGATCGATTGAGTTCGAGGCCGCGCGCCGCGCGTTCGAGACAGGACATCGCCATGCCTATCGTCAACATCAAAATCACCCGCGAGGGGCAACGCCCGAACAGAAGGCCGCCCTGATCCAGGGGGTGACCGATGTTCTGGTCAAAGTGCTGAACAAGTCGCCGGCGGCGACCTTCGTCGTCATCGACGAAGTCGATCTCGAGAATTGGGGCGTCGGCGGCTTGCCGCTCGATGCCTATAGGCGCCAGCTCGTCGCCAAAGGCTCGTGACCGCCAGGGTCAGGCGATGGTGCTTTCCGGCATTTCCATCGGGGCGCCGTAATAGCTGATGTAGCGGTCCTCGATGTCGGCGAGCGGCATGATCGTGAAAACGTCGATGGTGCCGAATTGGGCGTCGATCACCGCGCCGTCGCCGAATTTCGCGCCGACGCGCAGATACGCCTTGAGCAGCGGCGGCAGGGCGGCGACGCTGCGCCGCGCGTCGATGGCGCTTTTGTCGAGAATGTCCATTTTAACCGCGCGCCCCGCGACGGGCCTGACGCTCCACTCCGCGGGAGCGGACGCCTGATGATGCAGGAAGCTGAGCGCCAGCGCGAGCGCGCGCGGATCGGTCCCCGGCAGGCTGGCGCAGCCGATCAGCGCGTCGATGCGGTGGTGTTTCGCATAGCGCCAGAGGCCCCGCCACAATAGTTCGATGGCGCGCTTCGAACGGTATTGCGGATGGACGCAGGAGCGGCCGAGTTCGAGGAATCGCTTGTCGGCGTGCCGCGCCAGCAGCGGCGCGATATCGAATTCGCGCTGCGTGTAGAAGCCGAGATTGCGCTCGGCGACGTCCCGCCGCAGCAGCCGATAGGTGCCGACGATCTTCGGCTTCGGCCGGCCGAACCGGTTGACCGTATCCACGTCGATGACGAGAAGATGGTCGCAAAAAGCGTCGAACGGGCAGATGTCGCGCCGCACCAGCGCCGAGGCCTGATTGGAGCTCGCGCCGCCTTCCTCGAAGAACACCTCGTAACGCAGGCGCTGCGCCTTGCGGATCTCTTTCTTCGTCGTCGCCAGCCTGATTTCAAAAGGGCCGAAGCGGCCGAGAACGGCTGGTAGGCCTTTGAGATCGCGGATGAGGCGGCGCGGCTTGATGAAGCGGGCGGGCGCGTTTGTGATCCCGCTGAAAGGCGTGTCGAGGGGCCACATGAAACGTCGAATCACAAAGAGGAAGTATTTGCGGCAAACTAGGGGCGCGATGCGAAACTTTGATGACGCAATAAGACAGCCGGCCGCCGCCGCGGTCGGCCGGATGGCCGGTCGATCGGTCCATGGATTGGCCAATGTCATGAAACTGCAAGTCTGGCGCTGTAAATAACGCCGAATCGATTTAAGGAATTCTCGCCGTCATGGCTGTTTTGCGCCTTTTCATGATCGGCCTGACGCTCCTTCTCTTTTTTGGCGTCGCCGTTCCCCTGCAATGGATTGCGCTGCGTCTGCGCTGGCCGGGGCGGGCGTCAATTCCCGTGGTTCTTTGCCGCATCCTGATCCGGCTGTTGCGGGTGCGTCTTAGAGTCGAAGGCGCCCCCGCGCCGGATCAGCCGCGGCTCGTCGCCGCCAACCACATCTCGTGGATCGACATTCTCGTTCTGACCAGCGTAGAACCCTTGTGTTTCCTCGCCAAGCGGGAGGTCGGCGCGTGGCCGTTCGTCGGATCTTTCGCGCGGCTGCAGGGAACCGTTTTCGTCGATCGCGCGCGGCGCCGGTCGATTCCCGCCGCCAATGGCGCGATGGCCGAGCGTATGCTGGACTCCCGCTCGGTGCTGTTGTTTCCGGAAGGCACGACGGGCTACGGGCTTTTTCTGCGCAAATTCCATAGTTCGCATTTCGCCGCCGCGCGGGATCTGCTCGCGCGGGCGGCGAAGGTCGACAGCGTCGCCATTCAGCCGGTGGCGATCACCTATTCCTCGCCGTCGGCGGCCTGGGTCGGCGACGCCTTCCTGCTGCCGCATGTCTGGTCGGTGCTGACGGGCGAGCCGCTGCGCTGCGATCTCATTTTCGGCGAGCCGCTGCGCTACGCACGAGGGGTTGATCGCAAGCTCATCGCGCAAACGGTCGCCGCGCGGATCGCCCTGATGCGCGCCGCCGCCGACTCCTTGAGGGGACAGGGGAACGCCGAGGCCTTGGCCTCAGCGCCCGAAACAATGGCGATGAGAGCTTGATTCGAGGAACGTGCAAGCCCTTGGCGGCCGGCGATAACTGAAGCTCCGGACAGGGCCGCCTCCGTCAGTCCGCGCCATCGCTCTCGGAAAAAAGCTGAAACTGCGTTTTCTCGCGCGGCGGCTCGGCGAGGCCGAGATGACGGAACGCGTGCGTCGTCAGCATCCGGCCGCGCGGCGTGCGCTGCAGGAAGCCCTGCTGAATGAGATAGGGCTCGATAATGTCTTCGATCGCGTCGCGCGGCTCGGAGAGCGCCGCCGCGATGGTCTCGATTCCGACCGGACCGCCGCCAAAAGACAGAGCAATCGTCCCGAGATAGCGCCGGTCCATCTGATCGAGGCCGATGTCGTCGACATCGAGAAGTTTTAGCGCCTTGTCGGCCACGGTGCGGGTGATTTCGGGATCGCCGTCGACGGCGGCGAAATCGCGCACCCGTCGGAGCAGGCGCCCCGCGATGCGCGGCGTTCCGCGCGCGCGTTTGGCGATTTCATTGGCGCCGTCGTCTGAGATTGCGATCGCGAGGA
This sequence comes from Methylocella sp., assembly GCA_036834765.1. GTDB lineage: Bacteria > Pseudomonadota > Alphaproteobacteria > Rhizobiales > Beijerinckiaceae > Methylocapsa. The sequence continues at coordinate 118 of DAITNE010000226.1, read as the reverse complement.
CGCGGGCGCCGCGCCGGACGATTCGCTCAAGCTCCTCGACCGTATAGAAGTCGAGCCGGATCGGAATGCCGAAGCGGTCGCGCAGCGGCGTCGTCAGCAGGCCGGCGCGGGTCGTCGC
>DAITNE010000225.1:0-4090 GCA_036834765.1 Methylocella sp. | reverse complement strand
CGTCGCCTGCCCGGGACTGGAGATCGATCTTGAAAAGCGCCAGTGCCGGATCGGCGGAACGATCTTCGACGAGGGCGATTTTGTGTCCCTCGACGGCAATGCCGGAGCCGTCTACCCCGGGCGTCTCGTTCCGCTGACAGAGCGGCCGGAACGCGCTCTCAACGCCATCGCCGAATGGCGTCGCGGCCCGGCGCAAAACAGCGCGGCCGCGGCATCATTGAGCCAGATCATCGCTTGACCGCCCCGCCAACGGTAAGAGGATACGATGAATAAATGGGAACCCTCCGTCGTCGATGAGCGCCAAGCGCTTGTAACGACCGATGCGCCGCCTCCGGTCGAAATCGCGAGCGCGGAGCGCGTTCAAGAAGCGCTCCCGGCGGAGGGCGCGCCGCCCTCCAGCGCTGAAGATCTCGCGCGCTTCGTCGACCGCTCGTTCAACGCTGATCTCGCGCGCTTCACGGCGGGCCTGTCGCCGGCGGCGCTTTTTGGCGCCTACGCCAGCTGGGCGCTGCATCTCGCCACGTCGCCCGGTCACCGGCTCCTTCTCGTCGAAAAGGCGCTGCGCAAGGCGGCGCGCTTTTCCGCCTACGCCGCCCGCTACGCCGTCGACGGGAGCGCGCCCGATTGCATAGAGCCCTTACCGCAGGACAAGCGCTTTTCGAACGAGGCCTGGCGGCGCCAGCCCTATAAACTGATGAGTCAGGCTTTTCTGTTGCAGCAGCAATGGTGGCATAACGCCGCGACAGGCGTCAGCGGGGTGTCGAAGCCGCATGAAAGAATCGTCGATTTCGCCACGCGGCAGCTATTGGACATGGCTGCGCCGTCCAATTTCCTCCTGACCAATCCCGAAGTTCTCGACCGGACCCTCGCGCGCGGCGGCTCCAATCTCCTCGACGGCCTGCAGAATTTTCTCGAGGATTTCGAGCGCGTCATGCGCGGCCGCAAGCCTGCCGGCGCCGAGGCCTTCGAGGTCGGCCGCAACGTCGCGGCGACGCCCGGCAAGGTCATCTATCGCAACGCCCTGATCGAACTCATCCAATACGAGCCGACGACGGCGACGGTCCGGCCCGAGCCGATCCTCATCGTGCCCGCCTGGATCATGAAATATTATATCCTTGATCTTTCGCCGGAAAACTCGCTCGTCCGCTACCTCACCCGGCAGGGCTACACTGTTTTCATCATATCTTGGAAAAATCCCGGCCCCGACGACCGCGACCTTTCGCTTGAGGATTATCGCAAGCTCGGCGTCGAAGCTGCGCTCAAGGCCGTCAACGCCGTTGCGCCAGAGCGGCAGGTTCACGCGGTCGGCTATTGCCTCGGCGGCACGCTTCTATCGATCGCCGCCGCCGCCATGGCGCATGAGGGCGACGAGCGCCTCAGGTCGATCACGCTCTTCGCCGCCCAGGTCGATTTCACCGAGGCGGGCGAACTCAGCCTCTTCGTCAATGAAAGTCAGCTCGACTTTCTCGACGACGTCATGTGGCGGCAGGGCTTCCTCGACGCCGGGCAGATGGCCGGCGCCTTCGAGCTGTTGCGCTCCAACGATCTCGTGTGGTCCCGCGTGATCCATGACTATCTGATGGGCGAGCGCCAGCCGATGAACGACCTCATGGCCTGGAACGCCGACGCCACGCGCATGCCCTACCGCATGCATTCCGAATATCTGCGCAAGCTCTTCCTCGACAATGATCTCGCCGAGGGGCGCTATCGCTGCGATGGCCGGCCGGTCGCGCTGTCCGACGTTCGCACGCCGATTTTCGCCGTGGGCGCGGACCACGATCACGTCGCGCCCTGGCGCTCGGTCTACAAGCTCAATCTTCTCACCGAGGACGGCGTGACCTTTCTTCTCGCCTCGGGCGGCCATAACGCCGGCATCGTCTCCGAGCCGGGCCATAAGGGGCGCAGCTATCAGGTTGGGACGAAGAGCCGCGACGACCGCTACGTCGATCCCGACGCGTGGCTCGTCGCGACGCCGCATCGCGAGGGGTCGTGGTGGCCGGAATGGGTGCGCTGGCTCGCCGCCCGCTCGGGCGCGCCGGGCGCGCCGCCTCGCATGGGGGCGCCCGAGGCGGGCTATCCCCCGATCGCCGACGCGCCGGGCGGCTATGTCCGCATGCCGTGAAACGGCGCTCGGCGTCCTCGGGAAATTGTATTTTCTGCTATGGTGGAGCCAGACGGAATCGAACCGACGACCTCTTCAATGCCATTGAAGCGCTCTCCCAACTGAGCTATGGCCCCATTCCATATCGCATTCTGATGCAGATGGTCCCGCATCGTCCGTTTGGGCCGGACGCCGGGCGCGGCGTTGATCCGCGCCGCCGCCGGACGAGCCAGCGGGGGAGGGCCGGTGTATAGCCGCATCCCCCCGGCCGCACAAGCGAAACATCAGCGCTCCTCGTCGTCCTCCGGCTCGCCGTCGATGAGATCGACGACATCGTCGCCGTCCTCCTCCTCTTCCTCGAGGAAGGTATCGTCGGCGACTTCGATTTCGACGTCATCGTCGACGACGACCGCGATCTTGTCGGCGTCGGCGTCGGCGTCCTCAAGCGTCACGAGTTCGGCACCCACGATTGGGTCCGGTTCGTCGTCATCGGCCGCCGCCGCCCTCTGCGCCGCGCGCGACAGCGGGGTCCCTTGAAAAACCGTGCCGCACTTCGGGCACGTGATCGGGTTCTTGTTGAGATCGAAAAATCTTGCGCCGCAATTCTGACACTGATGCTTATTGCCGAGTTCTGGTTTTGTCACGGACCTACCTCTTGAAGGGACGGCGACTGCTGGGCTGCTGGCCGCCATCGCAACTTTTGGTCCGGTTAGTGATGGAAAGGGCGCCTGTCAAATGGAAGTTGAGCTTGAGGCTCGCCTTTGGTGACAAAGCGGCGGGTGGCGTGCTACCAGCGCCGCAACGAATGAGCGCAAAGACGCTTTTCCGGCCCCTTTGACGATCCAGCATGCGAGGTTTTGATGGCGGCATCAGCGGCGCGCCTCACGGCGGGGACGAGCGGCCCCTTGCGCGGCCGCGTCAAGCCGCCGGGCGATAAATCGATTTCGCACCGGGCGTTGCTTCTCGGCCTGCTCAGCGTCGGCGAAACCGCGATAGAGGGCCTTCTCGAAGGCGAAGACGTGCTGAACACGGCGGCGGCGTGCCGCGCGCTCGGCGCCGACGTCGCGCGGACCGGAGCGGGCCGCTGGCTGGTCCATGGCTGCGGCGTCGGATCGCTGCTTGCGCCGCGCGAGACCCTCGATTTCGGTAATTCAGGCACCGGGATGCGCCTGATGATGGGCGTCGTCGGCGGCCATGCCATCACGGCGCGCTTCGATGGCGACGCCTCGCTGCGCCGCCGGCCGATGCGGCGCATCCTCGACCCGCTCGTCTTGATGGGCGCCGAAGTGCTGGCCGAGGCTGAAGGCGGCCGCTGCCCGATCCTGCTCAAAGGCTCGGCCGAGCCGGTCCCGATCGAATATCGCACGCCGGTCGCCTCGGCGCAGATCAAATCGGCGGTGTTGCTCGCAGGGCTGAACTCGCCCGGCCGGACCGTGGTGATCGAGCCGGAGGCGAGCCGGGACCACACCGAGAAGATGCTCAGTTTTTTCGGCGCCTCGATCGACGTCGAGGCGTTCGGCGCGAGCGGCCGCAAGATCACGCTCCAGGGCAGGCCGGAATTGCGGCCGGCGCCCATCGCCGTCCCGGGCGATCCCTCTTCGGCGGCGTTCATCCTCGTCGCGGCGACGATTGTGCCGGGATCCGACGTCATCGTCGAATCGATGATGATGAACCCCTTGCGCACAGGCCTTCTCGCCACCCTGCTTGAAATGGGCGCGGATATCGAGATTATCGATCGCCGCGCGGACGGCGGCGAGGATGTCGCCGATCTGCGCGTCCGGGCCACCGCGCTTAAGGGCGTGGACGTGCCAGCCGAGCGCGCGCCGAGCATGATTGACGAATATCCGATCCTCGCCGTCGCGGCCGCCTTCGCCTCTGGGCGAACGCGGATGCGCGGGCTCAGTGAATTGCGCGTCAAGGAATCCGACCGGCTCGAAGCGGTCGCCGCGGGCCTGCGGGCTGCCGGTCTCGACCCGCAGATCGTCGGCG
>DAITNE010000224.1:0-4113 GCA_036834765.1 Methylocella sp. | reverse complement strand
CGGCAATGTTTCGATCGATGCGTCGATCATCACCTTGCCGTCGAGCCGGTTGGACTTTCTCCCCGCCGGCGCCACTTCGAAACTGCCGCACACCAACGAGATCCTCGCATCGGCGGCCATGAAGAGCCTCATCGATGGCCTGCGCGCGAAGTACGACTACATCATCGTCGATCTGTCGCCCGTCGCGCCGATCGTCGATGTCCGCACCACCGGCCATGTCATCGACACCTACGTCTACGTGATCGAATGGGGCAAGACCCGGATCGACGTCGTGGAGCGCGGTCTGGCGGAGGCGCAAGGCGTTTACGACCGCCTGCTCGGCGTCGTGCTGACCAAGGTGGATATGGTCGCGCAGAGCCGGTACGAGCGCTACCACGGCAATCATTATTACAAGAAATACTATTCGAAATACGGCTATCTAGAATAGGCCGCTCTTTTGAGCTTCGGGCGTCCTCGGCAAAGTTCCGGGGGCGCGTGAGCCAAAGAGCCTGTCGTGCAAGATCGACGCTCCATGAATTGCGCTGGAAAAAGCCGGCGGGGAGCCGCTCGCCTGGCGGATGGCGCGGCGGCCTTCTTCGCCGCCGGCGACTCCGCCACCCAAATGCGGCTGCTTAACGTCCGCCCGAGCCCGGAGAACCGGGCCCGTCGCCAGCCGCTCAGAGACGGGATGCGGTGCGTCGGATGGTGGGGGAGGTAGGACTCGAACCTACGAAGGCGTAGCCAGCGGATTTACAGTCCGCCCCCTTTGCCGCTCGGGACACTCCCCCAAAGGCCCCGTCGTCAGGACTTTCGTGAACGCGCTTATGCGAACGGGGCCTGCCGCTGTCAACCGAAAATCTCCGCCTCCGGCTTTGCGTCCCTCAACGCTTCGATTGCGCGCGGAGGGCGGCCGTGACAGGAAAAGAGCCGATCCATGCAATTCTTCCGGAGAGGCCGGCGTGACGCGCGATCGCAAAAAGGCATCTGGCGGGAAATGGAGCGCGCGCGCCAAACCGCCGCGGCGGTCCGAGGCGAGGCCGGCCGTCGAGCCGGAAGCAGGGCGCCGCCGCCGCGCCCCGTCGAACGCGCCGCCGCATCAGCCCGGAGGGGCCGCCGGCGTGGCTGGCGATGCCCACGCGTTCCGGAGGCCCTCGTCCGAGCTCGTCGCGCTCTATGGCTTTCACGCCGTTCGCGGAGCGCTGCGCAGCCACAAACGCAAGCTCCTCGATATTTTTGCGACGCAAGCTGCGGCGGAGAAACTGGCGACGGATATTCAGGACGCGGGCCTCAGCGCGCACATCGTCGAGACTGAGGCGCTGTCCCGGCGACTTGGCGCGGACGCCGTCCACCAGGGGGTGATGCTCGAGGCGCGACCGTTCGAGCCCCTCGACCTCGCCGACATCGAGCCTGCGAGCGGCATCGTTCTCGTGCTCGACCAGATCACCGATCCCCATAACGTCGGGGCCATTCTGCGTACGGCGGCCGCGTTTTGCGTCGACGCCGTGGTAATGACCGAACGCCACGCGCCGGAAATGACCGGCGCGCTGGCGAAAGCCGCCTCCGGCGGCCTCGAGCACGTGCCCATCATCCACGTCGTCAACCTCGCCCGCGCGCTGAAAAGCTTAGGCGAAATGGGCTATCTGCGCGTCGGCCTCGATTCCGCGGGAGAGGCGGCGCTCGGCGCTTCGCCGCTCGCGCGCCCGATCGCGCTCGTTCTTGGCAGCGAGGGCACGGGGCTGCGCCGCCTCACCCGCGAGAATTGCGATTTGGTGGCGCGCCTTGATATGGCGGGCGCCATCAAGAGCCTCAACGTCTCCAACGCCTGCGCCGTCGCCCTCACGCTTGTCGGACTCAGTCTTGCGGATCGGCTGCGTTGACCGCCGCGCTCGCTTCGCTCGCCTCATTCGATCCGCTCTCCTCACGCGGCGGAACGAGTTTGGGCAACGGGCCGCGCCAGCGGCCATAGCGCCACGGCCGCAGCCAATCGGCGTTCGCAGGCGGGTCGAGGGGCACCGGGTCGAATCCGGCCGTGCCGAGCGGCTGGCAGCGGCACAGGCGGGCGAGCCCCATGAAGCCGCCGGCCCAGAGCCCATGCCGGGCGATCGCCTCATCCATATAGGACGAGCATGTCGGAAGATGGCGGCATTGGGATCCGACCAGCGAGGACACCGTAAGCTGGTAGACGCGAATGGCCGTGCGAGCTACGGAGCGTCCGATTTTCGGCGCGTGTTTCATCGATTTATTAAGTTCCTCTGCGCGATCTTGAGCAACTGTGGCCGATCTGCACTCGCAGCGGGAAGATCCTTGCATCATACTGACGATGCGCGAATTCGTTCAAAGTCCAGTCACCCAACGCCCGGTCCCCGCAACGCTTAGGTGCGCCGCTTGTCCATCTTCAAACGACTGACGCTGGCGAGCCTCCTGTCCGCCACAACTTCGGCCGCCTTCGCCGCCGATGCGACGCCGTCTGCGCCCGCGGCGCCGGCGGCAGACTGGCAGGTTACCGTCGGCCTCGGACCCCAGCTGCAGAATGCCTTCCCCGGTGCCAGAGCCGTCACCGTCTGGCCGACCGGCACGCTCGACCTGCGCCGCCCCGGCGAGCCTGTCCCGTTCAGCTCGCCCGACGATGGCTTTGGCCTCTCGCTGCTCGACTACGGCTGGATCAAGGCCGGGCCGGTGGCGCGCATCGTGCCCGCGCGCAGCACCAGCAACGGCAATGGCGCCTTCTACGGGCTTCCCTATGTCGGCTGGACGCTGGAGCTCGGCATTTACGGCGAACTCTGGTTCGGCGAGCACTTCCGCGCTAGGGCCGAGGTGCGCCAGGGCGTCAACGGCAGCGACGGTCTCGACTCCAACATCGCCCTCGACGCGGTCCTGAAATGGGGCGCCTTCACCTTCGCGATCGGTCCGCGCCTTCAGCTGGGCGACACGCAATATATGAACGCCTATTTTTCGGTGACGTCCGCCGAGGCCTTCGTCAACGGGCGCGTCAGGCCCTATCAGGCCTATGGCGGCCTCGCCTCCGCCGGCGCGCTCGCCTCGGTCAAATATGATTTCCTGCCGAGCTGGAGCGCGACCGTCTTCGGCGGCTACGGCCGCCTCATCGGCAGCGCGGCGGCGAGCCCGATCCCCAACGACCTCGGCTCGCTCAACGAATACAGAGCCGGGCTCGTCATCGCGCACGCCTTCAATCTCGAATTGCCGTTCCTGCCCTGACGCCAGCCGAGCCAACGCCGCCAGCCGCCTCGATCTGATTGACGCAATCGAGCGTCGCCTCGAAGGTGAGCAACGTCGATGCGTGCCGCGCCTTATAGTCGCGGACTGGCTCGAGGACGGCGACTTCCGCCCACTTTCCCTCTGGCGGCGCGCCATTCTCCTTCAGCATCGCGCGGACCTGATCGTGCAGAACGCGAATTTCCGCCGCGGTCGAGCCTATGACATGGCGCGCCATGATCGACGCGGCCGCCTGACCCAGCGCGCAAGCCTTAACTTCGTGAGCAAAATCAACGACTTTTCCATCATCCATGACGAGGTCGACAATCACCGTCGAGCCGCACAGCTTTGAATGCGCCTTGGCGGTCGCGTCCGGCGCAGGCAGGCGTCCCTGCCGGAGAATGTTTCCCGCCAGATCGAGGATCTGACGGTTATATATTTCGTTCAGCATGGCTTTCCGGGCAATAAAGGTTCGGGTGACGACGCGCGACGCTTACTATATAGGATCAGGAGGGATTGGCGACGAGATTTGGTGCTTTTCCAATTAGTCCTCCCGGGCTGGCGTCCGCTCGGCGCTTCTGATTTCAGAGGCGGTTCCAGGACGATGATTCAAACCTGTGGAGGCGCCACATGGATGCCGTGGTTAAGTCCTTGCTCGAACGCCCAGAACCGCCGCTCGCCGTTCCCACGCCCCCGCCGCCGTCGCGAGAAGAAGCGGAAGCCGCCGTCCGCGTGCTGTTGCGCTGGGCGGGCGACGACCCCTTGCGCGAGGGCCTCGTCGATACGCCGGCCCGCGTCGTCAAAGCTTATGAGGAGCTGTTCTCGGGCTATCGCGAGGATGCGACCAGCGTTCTCGCCCGCGTGTTCGAGGAGGTGCAAGGCTATGACGACATCATCCTCGTGCGCGACATCGCCTTCTCG
>DAITNE010000223.1:0-4115 GCA_036834765.1 Methylocella sp. | reverse complement strand
TCGCCGATGATGGGCGCGAGGCGGCAGGCTGCCGCCTCCATGTCATTGCGGCCCTTGCTCAAGGCGGCGATCAACTCCTCCCTCGCCATGCCCGGCGATAGCGCCGGGTGGGCGCCGAAACCGGTCTCCGCGCCCGCCGCGATATCCATGCGCGCGAAGACGGCCTTTGTTTCGAGCGGAACGCGCGGATTGACGATGAGGCCAATAAGGGGCGGCAGCTTCAGCAAGGGGCCCAACTCCTCGCCGAGGCCGCGCATCATGCGGGCGCGGGCGCCAAGGCAGACGGGAACGTCCGCCCCTGTCTCGCGGGCGGCTTCGATCAGCCCCTGATCGCCAAGCGATACGTCGTTCGCCCGCGCCCGCCGCCGCTGCGTCGGACGAGCCGCCGCCGATCCCGGCCGCGACCGGCAGGCGCTTGACGAGGTGGAAGGCGCCTAGCGCGGCATGAGGGAACCGCTGCGAAAAATGTTTGGCCGCGCGCAGCACGAGATTGCCTTCGACGTCGCCCGCCGCGGCTGCCGTCGGCCCCTCGATCGAGAGCGACAACGCCTCGCCTGGGCGCAAGGTGAGGCAGTCGCCGGCGCGGGAGAATGCGACGAGACTCTCCAGCCGATGCCAGCCATCAGCGCGACGGCCAAGAACATGCAGGGTGAGATTGATCTTTGCGGGCGCGCGTTCGCTTAAAGGTTCAGGCAAGGAGATTTGCTGCAAAAGCGCATGCCGGAGTTAAGCATTCGCGCAGGGAAACCGACGGAGCGACGGTTGGCGATCGATGCATTGGAAGCGAGCCGGCGCGGAAAGCGAAAGAGAAGAGGCCAGGGAGCGATGCCCCTCAGCCGCCATCCTTCGGATCGGGTTTCTCTTTTGGCGTTGCGTCGGGCGCCGCATCCGGCGTCGCTTCGGCGGCGGCCGGATTTGGATCGTCGGCGAGGCCATGCTCGATCTTGTCGAGAATTTTCGTCAGATCCTCCGGCTCGGGGCCAAGATCGCGCGCGTGATTCCACTGGAAATGCGCTTCGAGTTTGCGCCCGACCCGCCAATAGGCGTCGCCAAGGTGATCGTTGATCACTGGATCGGAGGATTTGAGGTCGATCGCCCGCTCCAGCTCTTTTACCGCCTCGTCGTAGTGGCCGAGCTTGTAATCCGCCCAGCCGAGACTGTCGACGATGTAGCCGTCCGTCGGATGCAGCTCGACCGCCTTATGCAGCATGGCGAAGGCTTCATCGAGATTGGTCCCCTGGTCGACCCAGCTATAGCCGAGATAATTCAGAACGAGCGGCTGATCCGGATAAATCTCCAGCGCCTTTTTGAAGTCGGCCTCGGCCTGCGGCCATTGCTTGTTGCGCTCATAGGAAATGCCGCGGAAATAATAGAGCGCCCAATTGGTCTTCTCGGACTGCTTGTCGATCGCCTTGGTGTAAGTCTCGATCGCCTCCGCATATTGCTTGTGCGAGCGCTGCAGATTGCCGAGCGCGGCGAGCGCCTCGCCATCGTCCGGATGGTCGCTGACGACGCGTTTCAGGAACGCCGCCGATTCGTCCGAGCGGCCGAGCGTTTCGAGGATCAAGCCGGTCTGGATGTCCGCGGTGGTGCGCAGCGGATCCTTGTCCGGCACCAGCGCATAGACGTCGATCGCCTGTTCCGGCTGCTTGATGCGCTCGTAGATGTCGGCCAGCGTGATGATGGCGAGACTGTTGTTGGGGTCGAGATAGAGCGACAGCCGCAGATAGATCATGGCGGCGAGTTCGTCGCCCTGGCGCCCGCCCGCGGCGCCAAGGCCGTAGAGCACTTCGGCCGCGCCCTCTTCGGCGTTCTTGACCGGCAGCTCGAGCGGCTTGCCGGCCTTGAGGTCGGCGAGCGCGGCGATGACGATCGGATGGCTCGGCAGGATCTGGTCGAACGCCTCGTAGATCTTGATCGCCTGAGCCGTATCGCCGTGATGCGCGAGGAAGCGGGCGTAGGAATCGACGAGGCGCAAGGTGTTCTTGTCGGCCTCATAGGCGTCCTTCATCCGGCGCGCCGCTTCAGGCTGGTTGTTGGCGACGTTGGCGATCAGCCCTGCGTGATAATCGCGAAACACGCCGAAATTCTCGTCGCGTAGCCTGTCGACGAGCTCAAGCGCCCTGCGTGAATTGCCTTCGCCAAGATAGGTCCATGCGGTCAGCAGCGTGGCGGTGATGTCGCGCTGCTGCCCGGCCCCGCCCTTGACGAAATGGGCGCGCGCGGCGGCGAATTGCCTGTTCTTGATCGCCTGGACGCCGAGCGCAAGATTGGCGAGGCTGTTGGTCGGATCGTAGACGACGAGGCGGTCGGCGAGGCTGAAAGCGTCGCGCATGTTGCCGTTCGAGACGGCGGCGACGAAAGCGCGCTCGATCAGCTTGGGGTTTTTGGGGTCGAAGCGCAGCGCCTCGCGAAAGAATGTCGCCGCGGCGACGGTGTCGCGCTCGGCGCCGGCGACCAGCGCCGCGAGATAATTGCCGGCGGGGCTCTCGCCCACCTCGAACGGAGTCGCGACGGCGAGACTCTCCCGCGCGCGCGCTTCGGCGCCAGCCACGGTGATCGGCAGGCAGAACGCGGCGACGAGAGCGAGGCCAAGGGCGCCGATGGTGAGGCGGCGCCAGTTCAAGCGGCGGAACTGCGCGGCGACGAGACGAAAGGCGGAGGCTTCAGCGCGCTTGCTGCGGAATGCGGGCTTGCTGCGTAATGATTGCGTTCTAAGCGACATGCGATCGATTTTCCGTGCCGGAAGCGGCGCCCCGATGAGGGGAGTGACCTTTAGAAACTTCTATCGAGACTTCTGGCGGCGAACATGGCCGTTTTGCGTCGGTCAGGCAAGCGTTGCGTCGGCCAGACGCGCGCGCCGATTTAGCAGTCCGGCTTCTCTGCCGGTTTCTCGCGCCGATCTCGCGCTCTCCCGCGCGCTGGCGCATGTGAACAAGCGGAGCAAATTCGGGGCCAACCGGGCCGGCGCACGTCCCGGCAATCTGCCCATTTTCATGGGCGGACGCAAGTCCGCGCGGCCAAAGACGCAAGCGAGACGCCGTCACGTCTGGCCAGGGCGAAGCTTGTAGAAAATGTGACGCCCGATGACGTCCATTTTTTCGAGGCTTCTCGCCCAGCGCGGCCGCACGTAATTCGCGTGATAGTGCGTCGCGCCCCCGACGTCGGACACATAGGTCGCGCCGGTCGAGACTTCGCCGGCGATGCGGACCGCCGTCCGCCAGGCTTCTGGCTCGGTGACGCGCAAGGTCCGCCCGTCGCAGGCGAAAGAGAATTGGCAGGCGTTGCGGCGCTGGCGGTTCTGGTAGACGACGCCGCAAATGCTGGCCGGATAAAGGCCGCTCGAGACGCGGTTCAAAACGACCTGCGCGACGGCGGCCTGGCCTTCTTCGGATTCGCCGCGCGCTTCGAAATATATCGCTTCGGCGAGGCAGCGCTTTTCCGCGCCTGCGTCGTCGCGGCCAATCAGCGTCGCGTAGCTTTGACGCGCGGGCGCGGGAGGGATGAGGCTCGCGTTCGACGCTTGCCGCCCATGTGGCTCTTCAACCGGCTCTTGGGCCGACCCTGGTGGCTGTTCGGGGCGCACGGCGACCTCGATCGGCGTCGAGTCGGCCGCCGCCGGGGTCGTCGAGCCCAGCGCGTCGGCGCGGCGGACTGGCGGCGTCGCGCCCTGCATCAGCCGCTCGTTGAGGGCTTCCGGACGCATCGTCCAGACGCCGCCGGCCTGCGATGCGCCGCCGCCCGACTGCGATGGCGAGGCGTCGGCCGAAGAGGGCGCGGTCGTCGGCGTTTCGCCGTCCGCCCAGGGTTCGAAGGCTGCGACGCTATCGGGTCCGGCAAAATCGCCTTCGGACGCATCGAGAGCGCCGACCGGCGAGGATTCGTCGTGCTCGAAAAGAACATCATGCGCGCGCAAATTGGCGAGGCCGCCGGATTGACGCAGCCGCGCGTCGAATGTCGGCTTGAGGCCGACGTCGGGATCGCCCCTGCGCGTGCGATCGATCGCCGGCGGGTTTTCGGCCCTTCGCTTCGCGGCCGCGCGGGGCTGCACCTCGTCGGCGAGCCGTTCGGCAGGTTCGTCTCCGGGATGCGGCGACGGTGGAAGGTGTGCGTGA
>DAITNE010000222.1:0-4116 GCA_036834765.1 Methylocella sp. | reverse complement strand
TGTTCACCCGCATCATCGATCGCAACACCACGATCCCGACCAAGAAGAGCCAGGTCTTCTCGACCGCCGAGGACAATCAGACGGCCGTCACCATCCGCGTCTTCCAGGGCGAACGCGAAATGGCGGCCGACAACAAGATCCTCGGTCAGTTCGATCTCGTCGGCATTCCGGGCGCGCCGCGCGGCGTGCCCCAGATCGAGGTCACCTTCGACATCGACGCCAATGGCATCGTCAATGTGACGGCGAAGGACAAGGCGACCAACAAGGAGCAGCAGATCCGCATCCAGGCCTCGGGCGGCCTCAGCGAATCCGACATCGACAAGATGGTGAAGGACGCCGAGCTTCACGCCGCCGAGGACAAGAAGCGGCGCGAACTCGTCGACGTCCGCAATCAGGCCGAGGCGATGATCCACAGCGCCGAGAAATCGCTGACCGAGTACGCCGGCAAGATCGCCGATTCCGACAAGAGCGCGGTGGAGGCGGCTGTGGCGTCCCTGAAGGGCGTCATCCAGGGTGAGGACGTCGAGGCGATCAAGGGCAAAACCAATGATCTGGCGCAGGCGTCGATGAAGCTCGGCGAGGCGCTGTACAAGGCTGGCAACGCGGAGCCGGGGGCTGCCGAGAGTCACGCCGCGCCCAAAGACGACGTCATCGACGCCGATTTCAAGGAGGTCGGACCCGACGAGAAGAAGTCGGCCTGACACGCGCCGGAACAGGGCGGAGCCTCCTAACAAGGGCTCCGGCCCCGTATCCGTTCGCCGAAGGCGTGCGGCGCCGGCGAATTGGCGGTTGCGCCGCAGCATGTAATTTGCTTAACGCTGGTCATTGTATTCTTGGTGGATCTGCCCGCCGTCGCGCGGCAAAGTCTTTAGATAGCCTCAGGGCGCCTTCCGGTTCCGATCGCAAGCGAGCTCAAGGCATGGCGCATGACGGACAGCTCCCTACGTCGCGATGATTGGAACGCAAGGAAAAATGGCGAAACGCTGCTTTTATGAAATTCTGGGCGTTTCCCGCAGCTGCTCGGAAGCCGAACTCAAGTCCGCTTTCCGCAAGGCGGCGATGGATTGCCATCCGGACCGCAATCCGGGGAACCACGACGCCGAGGTCAAATTCAAGGAACTGAACGAAGCCTACCAGACGCTGTCCGACGCGCAGAAGCGCGCGAGCTACGACCGCTATGGGCACGCCGCCTTCGAACACGGGTCGGGCTTTGGCGCGGGCGACGGGTTCGCTGCGTCGATGTCGGATATTTTCGACGATCTTTTCGGCGATGTGATGAACCGGCGCGGCGGCGGCCGCAATGGTCCCGCGCGCGGCTCCGACCTTCGCTACAACATGGAGATCACGCTCGAGGAGGCGTTCCACGGCAAGGTCGCCTCGCTCACCCTGCCGACCTCCGTCACCTGCGAGCTGTGCTCCGGGACCGGCGCGCGGGCGGGCGCCAAGCCGAGGCATTGCCCGACCTGCGGCGGCCAGGGGCGCGTCAGGGCGCAGCAAGGGGTCTTCGCGATCGAGCGCACCTGCCCGCATTGCCACGGGCGCGGCGACATCATCGACGATCCGTGCCCGCCCTGCGGCGGCAGCGGGCGTGTGACGCGCGAACGCAGCCTCTCGGTCAATATTCCGCCGGGCGTCGAGGACGGCACGCGGATCAGGCTCGGCGGCGAGGGCGAAGCCGGCGCGAGGGGCGGCCTCGCGGGCGACCTCTATATTTTCGTATCGACCAAACCGCATCCCTTTTTCCAGCGCGAGGGCGCGGATCTCTTTTGCCGCGTCCCGATTTCGATGGTGCAGGCCGCCGTTGGCGGCGAGGTCGAGGTGCATACGCTCGGCGGCGGGCCGGCCAAGGTCAAAATTCCGGAAGGCACTCAGTCCGGCAAGAAGTTCAAGCTGAAACATAAAGGCATGCCGGTCCTGCGCTCGCGCGAAGTCGGAGACCTTTATATTCAGGTCAATGTCGAGACGCCGCAGAACCTCACCAAACGGCAGCGCGAGCTTCTCGCCGAATTCGAAGCCGAATCGTCGAACAAGACGCATCCGGAGGCTTCGGGCTTTTTCGCCAGGATGAAGGATTTTTTCGAGAATCTCAGCGGCGCGTGACCGCGGGGCGCGCCGCGCTGTCGCGTAGAGAGGCGGCGGATAGCGACGCTGTCTTTGCTCGCTTGACGGTTTCGTCTTTGTCGCTATTTTCGCGCTGATGTTCTTGGGGGGCGGCGCCGTCGCTTCATCACCAAGATGCGAGGAGACTTCATTGCTCAGCGATCCCTCGCCCTCAAAACCGCACGCGCCGATCGATGATAAAATCGCCGACGAGGGGCGCTTCCTACGCTCCTGGTTCGAAGATCCGTTGCGCGTGGGCGCCGTATCGCCCTCGGGGCGCGCGCTTGCGCGCATGATGGCGCGTTACGTCGACCCGCAAGCGCCCGGACCGGTCATTGAGCTTGGTCCGGGGACCGGCTCCATGACGCGGGCGCTTCTCGAGCGCGGCATCGCGCCCGAGCGGCTGTTCCTGATCGAATTCGACCCCAATTTCTGCAAACTGCTCAAGGAGCGCTTTCCCGGCGTCAATGTTATCGAGGGTGACGCCTATGCGTTCCGCCGGCTTGTCGAGGCCCGCACAAGTGAACAGGCCGCCGCCGTCGTGTCGAGCCTGCCGCTCCTCGTAAAGCCCGAGACGCAAAGGCTCGATCTTCTCGCCGATGCTTTCGCGTGCATGAGGCCGGAGGGCGTCTTCATCCAGTTCACCTATGGGCCGGCCTCGCCGATGCCGCGCTTCAAGCCGTTCGGGCCGACCTTCCGCACTGAGCGCTCGCCGCAGGTCTGGCTCAATATTCCGCCGGCGAGCGTCTGGGTCTATCAGGCCGCAGCAACCCATTCGCCGCCGCAGGAGACCGGACGGCACAATCCGGCGCAGGCGTTCTTCGAGAGGCTGCGGCGCGGAACGGAAAAAATCCAGATCGATCTTCAGCGCGAGATCGACGGCGCCAAGGCTCGTTTTGCTCCAATGCCGCGGTTCGCCCCGAAGGCGCCGTCGGACCCCGGACGCGGCGCGCCCGATCGCGAGCCGCCGCAGCCATGACGCTGGCGCCGGCGCCAATGGCCGCGTCAAGGGCCGCGTCGCGCGAAAAGCTCATCGTCGCGCTGGATTTTCCGACGGTCGCTGAAGCGAAGGCGATGGTGGGTGCGCTGGGCGATAGCATCTCATTCTACAAGATCGGCATGGAGCTCGCCTACGGCGGCGGCCTGTCCTTCGCGAAAGAGCTGATCGACGGCGGCAAGGAGGTCTTTCTCGACCTCAAGCTGCACGATATTCCAACCACGGTGGAGAAGGCCTGCGCCAATGTCGCGCGGCTCGGCGCGCGGTTCCTGACCGTTCACGCCTATCCGCAGACGATGGCCGCGGCGAAGCAGGGCGCCTCCGGCACCGGGCTGCGCGTTCTCGGCGTCACCGTCCTCACCTCCTGCGACGACGGGGACCTGATCGAGGCGGCCTTTGCGTTCGGCGTCAAGGCGCTTGTCGCGCGCCGCGCCAGTCAGGCGCGAGAGGCCGGAATTGACGGATTGATCCTCTCCGCCGAGGAACTGGAGGCGGTGCGGAAAATCGTCGGGCCGCGGATGATCCTCGTGACGCCGGGCATCAGGCCCGCAGGGGGCGCCGCCTCGGACCAGAAGAGGGTCGTGACGCCCGCGGCGGCGATCGGGGCGGGCGCCGATCATCTGGTCGTCGGGCGCCCGATCACGCAGGCGAAGGATCCGCGCGCGGCGGCTGAAGCGATCCTTGCGGAGATCGCCGTCGCGTAAGTCGACCGGACGCCGCATCTTCCGCCCTCATCGATTGTGCAGGCCTACCGACCGACCGCCATTGGCCGCTTCGCCGGCGAATGCTGCGCAAACGCCTTCGTCAGGCCGAAGATGACGATCAGGGTGACGGAGTAGACGAGTAGCTGCATGCCGGATGGCTGATCCGTGTAGCCGACGAGCGTGTGCAGAACGCGCCCGAGCAAACTGCTGTCCGACAGGATCGCGGAGGTATCCCACATTGTGCCTTCCAAAGCGGTCACGATGCCGGCCTGCTGAAGAAAGACGACGCTCTGAGCGGCGAGCCCCGCCGCGAGA
>DAITNE010000221.1:0-4123 GCA_036834765.1 Methylocella sp. | reverse complement strand
TTCCGCACCAAGGGTTCCGCGCTGTGATTTTGGGTGCTGAAGGTGTCGCTGACGCACGGTGTGGCGTGGCCGACGTGTCAATGCTCTGGCTGTCCGTCGCCGTCGCTCGTCAGTCTCCTGCAAAGCTCTGGGGGCGGACGCCGGTGATCTTGCCCGCCGCGTCGAAGCCGAACAACAAGGTGGTGGCGTCGCCCGCGTGGGAAGATGAACTTCACGATATAGAACGTCTGCTCGCCGATCTTGCGGGTCTGCGTGATTTCCGCGCGCAGCGGCGAGGCCCCATATCGGTTGAGGTCTAGCGACATCATCTTCACCGCCCCATCGGTCACCTCGGGGGCGAAGGCGGGCGCGTATTGCGTGCGGTCGGTGCGGCCCGCCTGAATCTCGGCGAACCATCGCATCGCCCACGCCCTGAGGTCCGCGTCCGTCCCCGACGCGGCCGGGGGGGCGGCGCGGGCCGTGGCGACGGGACCGACGGCGAGCGCGGCGATGGCGATCAGAACCAAGGCGCCGATGCGGGGCGCCGCCGCCGATCCGCAGATCCTGTCGCGCACCTTGACGGCGACGGCGCACGCGCCTCTCGGAGCGGATATCGCCAAAGCCATCCCTCCCGTTTTGGCCATCGGCATGGCGCGATCAGCCGCCGTTGCCGAAGGCGCGCGGCTCATTGCTGTCCTTCAGCGCGGGAACCGGGTCGTTCGAGGCGCCGCCCGGATATCTCCTGATGTTCGGATATTTCATGATCGATTTGTCGAACTCGATGATTGCCGGGGAGATGATCGCCCCGACCCAGCCGTTGTCCTGGCCGGCGTATTTTCCCGGCGACGACGACATCACGCGCATCGGCGCCGCGCCGTTGAACGTCATGTCGTACTTCTCATAGGGGTCCATAGTGAGATTGTAGAGCGCGCCAATCGCGCCGAGATTCGCCTCGACGCCAAGCCATGAATCCTTCGCGGTGTAAAGGTATTTCCAGGCGATGTTGAGCCATGGCTCTTTCGGATCGCCGCCGATGTCGGCGCGTACGCCATAGAAATTCTCGCCGTCGATATAGACCCACGACTTGCGCGCCGAGTGTTGCGCCTTGCCGAGGATGTAGGCGCTGTTGTCGATGCTGTCGAAATAAATGCCCTTGCCGTCGTTGCCGACCCAGTCTTGCGGCGGCGGCGTAAGCCCGGCCATGCCGGCGAGGGTCGCCCAGGCGTCCATATTCGACATCATCTCGCCATAGCGCGCGCCGGCCGGAATGTGATTCGGCCACCACATGACGCCCGGAACGCGCCAGCCGCCTTCATAGGGGCTTCCCTTTTCGCCGCGGAACGGGGTGGTGCCGGCGTCGGGATAGGCGTCGAGCCAGGCGCCATTGTCCGCGGTGACGATCACGATCGTTTCGGGCGCCTCGGCGCGAACGGCGTCCATGATCCGGCCGATGTCGGCGTCGAGCTCCATCAGCGAGTCAGAATAGTCGCCAAGATGCGAGCGTCCCTGAAACTCGGGCGCGGCGTGGGTGGGGTTGTGCATCTTCAGGAAGTTGATGTCCATGAAGAACGGCTTGTCGCCTTTCGCGTGGCTTTTGATGTAGTCGACCGCCGAATCCGTCTGGCGGACGTCGAAGGTCGCCATGTTGTCATAGGTGATGACGCCCACTTGCTTCGCCGGTTGCCCGGCGACGCCTTCCCATTCGCCGAGGTTCACGACGCTGTCGAACATCTCTTTGAATTGCGGATTGAAGGACGGGAACCAGGGGTGAAACGCCGGCGAGGTGTCGTCATAGGCGTAGACGCCGGCGTAATAGGCGGCGAAATGCTTCATCTCGTCGAAGCCATGCTCGGTCGGATAGGAGTCGGGTTTGTCGCCCAGATGCCATTTGCCCGAGAAATAGGTCGCATAGCCATTCTTCTTGAAGAACTCGGCGATGGTCGGGGTCTCCTTCTTCAGGCGATTTTCGTCGCCGGGCGAGACCACGACCGACAGCGCCGTACGGATCGGAATGCGTCCCGTGATGAAGGAGGCGCGGCCCGCGGTGCAGCTCGCCTGACCGTACCAATTGGTGAAGACCGCGCCTTCCTTGCCGAGTTGATCGACGTTCGGCGTCGGGTGGCCGAGCGTCGCGCCGCCGCCCGAATAGACGCCGAAATCGTTCCAACCGGTATCGTCGGTCATCAGCATGATGATATTCGGCCGCTTCTGCTGCGCCTGAGCAGGCGGACTGACGAAGGCCGCCGCTGACAGCGACGCGCCAGCGGCGACTCCGCATGCGAATTTCTTGAATTTCGACTGCATTTTGATTTAATCCTTCCCAAGCCGCCTCTTGCTTTGGGGCTAATCGCGCGAAGGCGCGTCACCGTCCGACCATATCCCGCGCGTCGCCAAATGCCGATTAACATCAGTGATCATTTCAGCGCGAGCAATGATCCAGCGCAAAATTTCCGAAAGCGGCAGAAACTCTGGGGTGACGGGGAATAGGAAACCACCCGCTTGCTCCTGCGATTGGCGTAGAGCGCCCCCTCCAGGCCGCCGTCGGTCATGTCGGCCGGCAGAGGGCAGACCAGCCCCGAGCTCTCGAAACGCTTGTCACGCTGCACTTAATCAGGCTCTGGTTCATATGTGGAACGGCCCGACAGGCAAGGTGTTTGCGGAGGTCTGATCCAGTCGAGGCGGTGCAGTCATATGTCCGGCCTTTTGATGCGGGCATTTGACCGCTGGCCATGATGAGTTCCGCGATATGCGGTCGCCTTATCACTTTCGCGGGCTCAAGAACCCACTGAATCAGGCGGCGTATCCGATATCGGGTTCGTGCCCGTCGTGGTTCATCTCTCCGTTTGCACCTGTGCTCCTTTCTCGGCAGTCGCCGCCGAGATCTCCTGGCTGGTCAGGCCGCCGCCGGGGTTGCCTCCGGCTTCCTGTAGAAGCCTCCCTTGGCAAGCAGGGCCCAGATGATCCGAGCGGTCTTATTGGCAAGCGCGACCGCGGCCAGTTTGTAGGGCTTGCGGGCCATCAACCCGGTCAGCCATGCCGGCAACGCGACGCCGCGCTTCGCTTGTTTGATGATCGACGAGGCACCGACGACCAGCAGGGTCCTGAGTTGGCGATTGCCCTGTTTGGAGATCGACCCGAGCTTGTCCTTGCCGCCGCTGGAGAGCAGGCGCGGCGTGAGGCCCAGCCAGGCGGCGAAGTCGCGGCTTGTCTTGAAGCCCTCGATATCGTTGACGGTCGCCCGGATAGTCGCGGCGATCAGAGGACCTACGCCTGGGGTGCTGGTCAAGCGCCGAGCGGTCTCGTCGGCCTTGACGCCCTCCTGGATTTCCTGGCCAAGGCGCTCGATGCGATCAGAGAGCATGTCGATCTGTTCCGCCATTTCGAGCAGGGCAAGTCGCGCGACAGGTGGCAACGAGACGTCTGGATCGCGCACTTTGTCGGCTAGCTTGGCGATGCTCGCCATGCCGAGCGCGCTGATGATGCCGAGGTCGCTCATTTGCGCTCGAAAGGCGTTCGCCAATTGCGAACGCTGGCGGACGAGAAGATCGCGGGTACGCAGGAGCATGCCCGCCGCCTGCTGTTCGATGTCCTTGATTGGCACGAAGCGCATGGTCGGCCGTGTCACAGCCTCGCAAATTGCTTCGGCGTCGGCGGCGTCGGTCTTGCCGCGCTTGACATAGGCCTTCACATAGATGGGTGGGATCATGCGCACCTGGTGACCGCAGGCGCCGATCTCCCGCGCCCAGTAGTGAGAGCTTGAGCAGGCTTCGAGCCCAACCAGGCACGGCGGCAAGCGGCGGAAGAAGTCGAGAACCTGGGAGCGGCGCAACGCACGCCTGATCACGACGACGCCTTCCCCATCGACGCCGTGAACCTGGAGCACCGATTTGGCGAGGTCGAGCCCGATCGTAGTGACAGTATGCATGGATGTATCCCCTTCATCTGCGATGGTCCGGACAGCCAGCCTAATCCAGCGCCCGAGCGGTGCAATCGGGCCGTTCCAACACATCACTCTCGGTGCAACCTGTGGGATCGCCGGCCCGGCCTGCGCGAGAGATTCTCGATGTCGAAAAAATCGATGTGGTTGCTGACAAGGGTTATTTCAGGACCGAGGACATCGCTTCCTGCGAGGAAGCTGGCCTGA
>DAITNE010000220.1:0-4128 GCA_036834765.1 Methylocella sp. | reverse complement strand
CCGGCCGCTCGATCGGCGAGACGCAGGAAGAGTGGATCGAGGCGCTGCTCGAAAAGACGCTGTGAGACGTCGCCCTGTCACCAGATGACGCGCACGCCGACCGCGCCCTGGTTCGCGTTCGCGTTGTTGCGGAACTCGCCGGTATATCTGGCGAACAGGGCGACGTTCTCGGATTGCCAAACCGCCAGATTGACGCCGATGACAGCGGCGTCGCGGCCGGGATTAGCGGCCGCGATCGCGAATGGCTGGTCGAGCAGCGCCGCCTGCGTCGTCAGCGCCTGATCGCCGAAATCATCCGTCCACGAAAGTTTGAGCTGCAGCATGTAGGTGGTGAGGTCGCAGTGGAGTAGCGTCGTCGCCCATACGCCGACTTCGCTTGTGAGCCTGGTGAAGGTCTGGGATGGGAAGTTGAGGCCGAAGTCGGTCGACTCGGTGAAGGCCCTGCGGTTGAAGCTCTGGCCGGTCAGCCCGACGAAGGGCTTCAAACTCGCGCCCGCGAACTCGAACAGATAACCGGCGTCGCCGGCGGCCAGCGCGCCCCAGCCGCTGAGCGAGCCTGCGGCGGTGACCGCCTCGCCCGGGAAGGCGATTGATCGCGCGGTGCCGCCCGTGGAGGGGCCGGCGGCCAGTCTTGCGTCGAAGACCAGCCGGCCGGGTGCCCAGGTGGCGTAGAGCGCGCCCGCGTAGGTATCGGCTGTTGCGCTCGTATCGGCGCTGCTCAATGCGGTGCGCGTGTAGCCGAGGGCGCCGCCGGCGACGAGATCGTTCGAGAATGAGCGATCGACGCCGACGACGAAGGCGCCGCTCGAGGCGGTTGCGCCCGGAACGCCGTTGGCCTCGCCGACATGCGACGCGCGGCCGTAGCCCTGGCCCCATGTGGTCCATGGCGAGTCGCCGGTCGTCGCCGCGGCAGGCGGCGTCTCGGACGCCGTTGCGACGCTGCGCGCCGCGACGACGGGGCCGGCGCCGGCATAAGAAAAGACGATGCTTGGCGTCAGCGAGGCCTGGACCTCTCCAAAACCCGACAGAAGCAGCTCCTGGCGGTCGGCGATGGCGTCGGAGAGGCCGGCGAAGGCATCCAATATCGCGCCCGGAGCCGCCGCCTGACCCTGACCCGAAGAGCGGCCAGCGCGGCGACGTCGCCGCCGACATTCTCGGCGTAGAGCGCATCGAAGATGGTCTCCATGCTCCGCGACATGGCGAGGCCCGCGGCGGGACGCGCGCGATCCAGCGCGCTGGCGATCGCCTGTTCGTTCGCATTGGTCGATTGCGCGACGGCAAGGCCGTCGAATGTCAGGGGCGTCACGTCGATCGCGATCATGCCGGGCGGATCCACCACGTCAAGGCGCGTGTTCGTTGCAAGAAAGCTGGGCCCAGGTTGCGTCAGGCCGGTGAAGGATCCGGTCACGGAGGCGCCGTTCACGGCCGTCAGGAACACAAAGGAAGCGCCTTGTTGCGGTTTGTAGTTATTGTTCCCGCCCGGGATGCCGCGCAGTACCGGCGTCAGTACGCCGTTCTCCACGAAGGTGTTGCCGGCCCCGGTGACGATGAGCTTGTCGTAGGTCCCAGGGCCGCCCGGAATCTGGAGAGCGCCATCGATGTTGACTCGCGTATTGGCTGTGGAGCCAAGCGTTACATTGCCGTTGAAGATCAGCGTGCCGGGCGACGTGCCGGTGAGCGGGATGCCGGCTGGCAGCGCGCCGCCATTGTTGGCTTTGATGTCGCTGTAGTTCGGCAATTGCCCGGCCTCGAGCGTTCCATTGATGATCGCATTGCCGTTGACGACGCCGAAGCCCGCTAGGGCCGCGCCCTGAGCCACGGTCATTTGCGTGTTGAGAGTCAGCGTTCCGTCGACGCCGAGCGCGCCGGCGTCCACGTTGGCGTCGCCTGTCGCGGTGGTTCGTCCGGCGGCGATGAGATAGCCGTCTCCCGTTTTGCTGAAGCCGCCGCTGGTGGTGAGCGGCTGGCTCCAGTAGCTCATCTGCTGTGCGTCGACATTGACCCCGGCGCCGGCGGCGAGCGTCGTCGGGCCGGCGATGGCGCGATCGACGCGGATCAGGCCATAACCGTAAATGCCATTGTCCGCCATGCCGTAACCATAAGCGGCGTTGTCCTGCGCGGTCTTCGCGCCGAGGTTCTCGGCGGTCGCGAACAGGACATGCGCCAGATCCTGCGCGGTGTAATTGGGATAGGCCTGCGCCAGCACGGCGAGCGCGCCGGAAACCATCGGCGCGGCCATCGACGTTCCCTGCTTAAAGCCGTACCCGCCCGGAATGGTCGAGTAGATCCCCGAGGTCGCCGGCGGGTCTGAGATCATGTCGCCGCCGGGGGCCGCGACGCACCAGCTGGCCGTCACGCCGCATTGCTGCGCGTAATAGGCGATCGTCTTGTTCGCCCCGATCGCCGTCGCCCCTATGATGAGGCCGCTCTGTTGCAACAGGCTGGAGAAATTGTAGTTTTTGTTGCCGGGGTCATAGACGCCCGCATTGGCGTTGACGCCGGGCTGAACGAATGGAAAGAGCGCAAGGCCATTGGGGTTCTTGCCCGCGATTGGATCGTCGTCGCGGTCGTTGCCGGTCGCGGCGATGATGATTTTGCCCTTTTTGAGCGCGGCGAGCGCTACCGCTTCTTGCTCGTCATCGAGGGTGGAAGTCGGCCACGTTAGCAGATTTTTTGTCGTGACCGTCGGTCCATAGCTCGCATTGTAGATGGGAACGTTGCTGAGCGTCGCAAAATAGGCGAGCGAACTGTCGATGGGATCGTAGACGCCGGGCGCCCTGCAATCGGCGCCCGTGACCTTGCAGCTCGCGGTTCTGGCGAAGACCTGAAGCACCACCAGGTTTGCGCCATAGGCGACGCCCGGCGTCGTGGCCCCGGCCGAAGCCGCCGCGATGCCGGCGACATGCGTGCCGTGACCGTCGACGTCGACGAACTGCGTTGGATCATAGGGCGCTCCCGGCGCCGTCACCACGAAGCTCTTGCTACGCGGATCGATCTTGCCGGCACCGGCGAACCCCCGCGGGCGTTTGATTGGTGGCGATGCCAGTGTCGCCGACCGCGATCGTGACGCCGGCGCCCGTATAGCCGGCCGTCCAGGCGATCGGCGCTCCGATGAGGGACAGCCCGTATTGAAGCGGGCTCGGAGTCGGCGGGGACTGCGCGAGCGCCGATGAGGGCGCGGCGAACAAAGCGACGATCGCCGTGGACGACAACAGGAAAGGCGCCAAAGCGAGGCTCGGCGATTTGAGCGAACCGGCCTCTCCGGCGCGAAACGCCGAATGCAATATCGTTGTAATGAAAGCCCCCCGATGCGTAACGCGTCGCGCTTTCTCAGGCGGGAGCGAGACCTGTTGCACGGCGCATCCTTGGATCGGCCGCTGTCCCGGGAGGTCTCGGTTCGTCACGCAAACCCATGATACGGACGAATAGACGGATCAGCGTTGATCTCAGGCAATACTTATTATTTATGTGCTTGAGTGTGGCCTTGTGGTCACATCTTCCCGGGAGGCTCTGCGCTGGCCGATCAGGCGACCTTGACGCCTTTCCAGAAGGCGATCCTGTCCCTGATCTCGGCCGCCGCCGGTTTCGGCTCCGGGTAGTACCAGGCGGCGTCCTTGTTCTCCACGCCGTCGACGACGATCGAATAATAATGGGCGACCCCTTTCCAGGGGCAGATGGTGGTTGTTGCGCTCGGCTTTAGCAGCTCCGCCGCGACGGCATCCTTCGGAAAATAATGATTGCCCTCGACGATCACCGTCTCGCTCGACTCCGCGATCGCCGCGCCGTTCCATACCGCCTTGACCATTGCCTGCTCCTCGCCATGCGCCTCAAGGGTTTTCATCGCCGGACGGACGCGCGTCGCCGTTTCGAGTAGCGCGAACCGCCGGCGCGCCGCGGCGCGCCTCCGCCGCATAGTTTTCGAGCAGCGACGCGCGTAACGGATCGGCGTCGTCGAAACCGAAACCTCATTCCACGTTGTCGGCCTGAATGTGTTCGAAGCTAACGGCGTGCCGGAAGAGGTTGAAACTTTCCTGAAACCGCAATCGTCACCCGCCCTCGCAGCCGCGATGAAGACGCAGGGTGGGAAGGGCATACTGGATTTTGCCCGCTTCCCTTGGGCGCAGGTGG
>DAITNE010000219.1:0-4151 GCA_036834765.1 Methylocella sp. | reverse complement strand
CTGATGACCGAAGGCGGCGCACTGCTGACGATGAGCTATTACGGCACCGACAAGGTCGTCAACAACTACAACATGATGGGGCCCGTGAAGGCGGCGCTTGAGG
This sequence comes from Methylocella sp., assembly GCA_036834765.1. Lineage (GTDB taxonomy): Bacteria > Pseudomonadota > Alphaproteobacteria > Rhizobiales > Beijerinckiaceae > Methylocapsa. The sequence continues at coordinate 4,048 of DAITNE010000219.1, read as the reverse complement.
CCAGCGTGCGCTATCTCGCGGCTGAACTCGGTGAGCATGGCATCCGCGTCTTCGCGGTGTCGCCGGGCCCGCTGAAGACCCGAGCATCGAGCGGCATCGCCGCCTTCGATGAATTGATCGACGACGCCGTGGTTCGCGCGCCCGCCCGCCGTCTCGTCGATATCGCCGAGGTCGGACGCGTGGTCGCCTTCCTTGTGGGCGGCGTCGCATCCGGCATGACGGGCGACACGATCTATGTCGACGCCGGGCTTCATATCGTCGCGTGAAAGCCGGCCGCCGCCCATCAGGTGGGTGTTGGCGAATTGCAACCGCAGCGCCGCCGTAAAGCCCGCTTTCGCGTCTCGACCAAACGAAAAGAGGATCGCCGATGAACCAGATTCAGTTCCCGTCGCCAGCGGCCGCCGGCGCTCCCGGCGCCTTTGCCTCCTCTGGCGCTCCGCTCGAACGGCTCGGCCTTACCGAGAAAGGCGAGCGCCTCGCGAAGCGCATGTCGGCGGCGGCGGCGCTGTCGCAGTCGCTTTCGACGCTCGGCGCCGACCACGCAGCGCAAATCCGCGCCGCCGCCCGCGCCGCCAGCAGGCAGAGCGCGGCGACCTTGCGCGACATCTGGTCTCAAAAACGCGGCGCGAGGGAGCTCGTCCATGACTGGAGCGCCTACGCGACCGATTTCGCGCAGCGCGTGGTTCTATTCCTCGACATCATGCGCGAGGTCGGCAACACCTACAACGAGCGGCACGCCGCCGAGGACCGGCCGCCGGTGCTGGCGTACGACTACAACATCGTTGTCGATGGCCGCCATTTGCAGCGGCCGGTCAACTATCTGCTTCTCGAGATCATTCCGCCGCACGGCGTGACGGTCGATCCGAAAGAGCGTCCTTATATGATCATCGATCCGCGCGCCGGGCATGGTCCCGGCATCGGCGGCTTCAAGGCCGAAAGCGAGGTCGGCACCGCACTTTCGCACGGGCACCCCGTCTATTTCGTCATCTTTCTGCCGCATCCCGAGCCGGGGCAGACTTTGGCCGACGTCTGCGCCGCCGAGGGCGCTTTCGTGCGCGAGGTCGCGCTGCGCCATCCCGACTCGCCGAAGCCGGTCGTCATCGGCAATTGCCAGGGCGGCTGGGCGACCGCGCTCGTCGCGGCCAGCAACCCGCACGTCACCGGCCCGATCGTCCTCAACGGCGCGCCGATGAGCTACTGGGCGGGCGCGCGCGGCAAGAATCCGTTGCGCTACATGGGCGGCCTGGCGTTCAGCGCCATGCCAGCCCTTCTGGCGTCCGACCTCGGCAATGGCGAGTTCGACGGTGCCGACCTCGTGCAGAACTTTGAAAAGATGAATCCCGGCAACACCAAATGGATGAAATACTATACGGTGTTTGCGAATGTCGACACCGAAGGCCCGCGCTTCAAGGGCTTCATGAACGAGGCGGAGATTCGCTGGATCGTCGAAAATCTCTTCATCGGCAACAGGCTCCAACGCGGCGTCGCCGTGCTCGGCCATGGCGCGGTGGATCTGCGCGAGATCAAGGCGCCGATCATCGTCTTCGCCAGCAAGGGCGACGACATCACGCCGCCGCCGCAAGCGCTGAACTGGATCGCCGAGGTCTATGGCGACGAGCCCGAGATCAGGGCGCGCGGCCAGACCATCCTCTACATCGTGCATGAGGAGATTGGCCACCTCGGCATCTTCGTCTCCGCCAAGGTCGCCCGCAAGGAGCACGACCGCATCGTCACCACGCTCGACGCCGTCGAGGCGCTGGCCCCCGGCCTTTACGAGATGCATATCGAAAAGATCATCGCCGACGGCGCCGAGCCGCACTACGTCGTCGGCTTCGAGGAGCGCACCGTCGCCGATCTGCGCGCGCTCGACGACGGCAACGACGACGAGGCGCCCTTCGCCGTCGTCGCCCGCTTTTCCGAATTCTGGGTCGACCTTTATGAGTTGACGGCGCGGCCGCTGGTTCAGGCGATGGTGACGCCAGGCTTCGCCGACGCCAAGGCGGCGACCCACCCACTGCGCCTGCGCCGCACTCTTCTTTCCGACAAGAACCCCGCTATGCTTGCCGTTGCGCCGCTGGCCGAGGCCGCCCGCTCCGCCCGGAAACCGGGGCCGCCATCCAATCCCTTCCTGAAAACCGAAAAGCTCTTGGCGGGCATGATCGCGCAGACGATGGATTTCTGGCGCGACGTCAAGAGCGCCACGGATGAATTGACCTTTTTCAGCATTTACGCCAATCCGTTGCTGGCGGGACTCGCCAGAACGCAAACGGCCGAGCCGAATATCGGCCTCGACGCGACGCTGCGCGAACTGCCGGCCGTGCGCGAGGCTGTCCGCAATATCGCGCGTGGCGGCTTTGCGGAGGCGGTGCTGCGCATGCTGATCTTGATGGCCCGCTCGCGCGGCGAGGTGCGCCAGTCGAGGCTCGAGCGCTCCAATGCGATCCTGCAGAGCGCCGAGCCGTTCGCGAGCCTTGGCGACGAGCAGCGCAGAAGCATCATCAACCAGCAGACGCTGATCGTCGATTTCGAGCCCGAGCAGGCGATCGCGACGCTGCCGATCCTGCTGCCGCAGCTTGCCGACCGCGCCCGCGCGATCGCCCTCGTCGAGGAGATCGCAGGCGATCCGGCGGAGATGAGCGAGCCGACTGTCCTGATGCTCGGGCGCCTCAGGGCGGCGCTCAGCCTCCCCGGGCGCGCCGCGCGCGTGGCGGCGCAGCCATCTTTTGCGAACGAGGTCCAGTCATGATTCACGCCAGCCGGCTGTTTTCCGATCTCGCGGTCGGCGATGTCGCGAAGATCACCCGCGTCGTCACGCCGGATGATCTTTACGTGTTCGCGCATGTCAGCGGCAATCTCAACCCCGCCAATCTGCCTGGAACCGCCCGCGACGATGACGACATGGCGGCCTCGGCGCCGTCGATGTGGATCGGCTCGCTGTTCTCGGCGGTGCTCGGCAATCTTCTGCCGGGGCCCGGCACCATGTATGAGGCGCAGACCCTGCGGTTCCACGCCCGCGCCCATGTCGGCGATCTCCTGACCATAACGGTGCGGGTCGTTGAGTTGCGCGCGCCCGGTACGGTCGTGCTTGAGACGAAGGTCGAGCGCGATGGCGAATTGATCGCCGACGGCGCCGCCGAAGTTCTCGCGCCGACGATGCGGGCCGTGGTCGACGATTCGCAGTTGCCCGCGCTGACGGTCCAGCGCCACCGCCACGTCGCGCGGCTGCTGGCTGCCTGCGAGCATCTGCCGGCGATGCCGACGGCCGTCGTCGCCCCGGATGAGGAGAACGCGCTGCTTGGCGCCCTCGCCGGCGCTCGCGAAAACCTGATCGTTCCCATTCTTCTCGGCGACGCGGCGAAAATTCGCGCCGTCGCCGCAAGCTGCGGCGCCGACCTGACCGGCGTCGCGATCGAGGATCTGCCGAGCCATGACGCGGCGGCCGCGCGCGCGGTGGAGCTTGTTCATGAGGGCAAGGCCACGGCGGTGATGAAGGGAAACCTCCACACCGACGAATTGCTGCGCCCGATCGTCAAATCGCAGGGCGGCCTGCGCATCGGGCGGCGCATCAGCCATGTCTTCGTTATGGACGCGCCTTCGCTGCCCGAGCTGCTGCTCGTCACCGACGCCGCGATCAATATCGCGCCGACGCTGGAGGAGAAGGTCGACATCGTGCAGAACGCGATCGATCTTGGCGTCGCGCTCGGCATCGCCTGTCCGAAAGTCGGCATCCTGTCGGCGGTCGAGACCGTGAACCCGAAGATCCAGTCGACGCTGGATGCGGCGGCGCTGTCGAAGATGAGCGAGCGCGGCCAGATTCACGGCGGCGTCGTCGATGGTCCGCTCGCCATGGACAATGCGCTGAGCCTGTCGGCGGCGCGGACCAAGGGCCTGCACTCCCTCGTCGCCGGGCGCGCCGACATTCTGGTCGCGCCAAACTTGGAGGCCGGCAACATCCTCGCCAAGGAGCTGACCTATGCGGCGCAGGCGCAGGGCGCGGGCATCGTGCTCGGCGCCAAGGATCCGGTGCTGCTGACGAGCCGCGCGGACG
>DAITNE010000218.1:0-4165 GCA_036834765.1 Methylocella sp. | reverse complement strand
GGCCCTGCTGCTTGCGGTCGATCCGCTGCTTTTCGGCGAGGCCGCCCCTTGCGAGAATGGCGAGCAGGCGATCGCCGCCTTCATGCCCTATGTCGAGGCGCGGCTCGCGGAAGGCGTTCCCCTGCACGCCATGACGCGGCATGTGCTCGGGCTGTTCAACGGGCGCCCCGGTGCCCGCGCGTGGCGCCGCCATCTGTCGACGGAGGCGGTCAAGCCCGGCGCGGGGATCGAAGTTTTGCGCGCGGCGCTAGATTATTTGGGCGGGCGCCACGCCGAAGCAGAGGCGGCGGAGTAGGCAAGAGCGGGCCCGTTCGAGTGTCGCCTCGACCAGAAGCGCCCTTCGCGACAACGGCTTCATTTGCGAACGCAAGCCAGTCCCTTGCTCCAGCGAAATGGGGCACGCCCCGCGGAACCTTTCCCCGCTCAATTGCTGTACGGATTCTCAGTTGCGCCCGAGCAATATCCCTTTTCGTCCGATTCGTTGACGAAGGCTTCAGGTTCTGTCGGGAGGTGGGCAGCCACCTGATAACGCAGTTCAGGAGGCAGGGTTGTCGCCGCGATGGAATTGGCGGTGACCGGCGGAAGTTGTCGCACCAACGTTTGTGCAGTGGCTGCTCCAACCGTGCCGATAGAGCACGACGCGAGCAAAGCTGCTTTCAATGAAATCTTGAGCATTTCGTTAACTCCTTCAATTAAGAAGCGAAACGCGCAGTCGCAGTATAGAATCGGCAGCAACAAACAGTCAGCGATGAGTTAACCGCCAAATGTGTCCGCGTAGAAAGTTAAGATTATCTAGGCCGGATGCAAGACCGCGCAGAGAGAAGTAAATATCCGTTCTGACGCAATATCTTCTCCAAATATCATATTTTTTGATGTAAGTCAATATTAACAAAAGCTCTAACGGTGCTTTAGCTATCCGTCACAGTTCCGGCGCGCCCGTGAAGCGTTTTGACCAATCGACTGACCCTTCGCAAAAGTTAAAGCGGGGCTTTTGCTTCGCTCCGGAGAACCTTTATAGCTGCCGGCCGCCGGAGCTGGGCCGGCAGCCGTCTCGCTTTGGCCTTAAGCCACCTTCTCCACGATCTTCTCCATTTCCGCCGCGGTGAAGGCGCGCAGCGTTTGGGCGCGGAGGTTGCCGGCCTTTAGCAGGTTCAACAGGAAGGCGGTCGCCGCCGCCTCGTCCGGCGCTTCCGAGATCGCGACGAGGTCGTATTGTCCCTGCGTCCAGACGATTTCCTTGAGGTTGATCCCAAGGTCCGCTGCGGCTTTCTTGGCTGTTTTCGCGCGCTTGACCGTGTCCTTGATGGTGCGCAGGCCCTGCTCGGTGAAGGTGTAGAGCGTGACATAGGTCGGCATGGCGCTTTCCCCGTACCAAGGCCGATTGTTTCTGATCGGAGCGCCGGCCGGCCCCGTACGCGCGGCGCCCGCGCGCATATCATCGGCGTTTCGCGCGCGATGGCAAAGTAATTTCGGTGCTGGACAGGCCGTCGCCTTAATCCGTCGTCTTGCCCAGCCGCCCCGCGAGATCCTGGATATATTGCCAGGCCGTGCGCCCGGACCGCGCGCCGCGCGTGATCGCCCATTCCAGCGCCTCGCGCTGAATCTTCTCGCGGTCCTCGGCCTCGCGGTCCTGAAGCAAGCCGAAATGCGCGGCGTAGCCGAACACCATGTCGAGATATTCGTCCTGCGAGCAGGAATGAAAGCCGAGCCAGAGCCCGAAGCGGTCGGAGAGCGAGACCTTCTCCTCCACGGCCTCGCCCGGATTGATCGCCGTGCCGCGCTCATTGTCGATCATCTCGCGAGAAAGGATGTGCCGCCGGTTCGAGGTCGCGTAGAACAGGACGTTCTGCGGGCGTCCCTCGATGCCGCCTTCGAGCACGGCCTTGAGCGATTTGTAATTGGCGTCCGCCGCGTCGAAGGAAAGATCGTCGCAGAAAACGACGAAGCGGTGTGGCGCGTCCCGCACCAGCGCCATCAGCGCCGGCAGGCTGTCAATGTCCTCGCGGTGGATCTCGATGAGCTTTAAGGGCCTCAAGCCCTCCGCCGCGCAAAGGCGCTGATTGACGTCGGCGTGGGCGGCCTTGACCAGCGAGGATTTGCCCATTCCGCGGGCGCCCCACAAAAGGGCGTTGTTGGCGGCGAACCCGCGGGCGAAACGCTCGGTGTTGTCGGTCAGCAAATCGCGCAGCCGGTCGATGCCGCGCAGCAGCGCCATCTCGACCCGGTTGACCTTGCGAACGGGGAGCAAATGCGGCGCGCTCGCGGAGAAAACAAAGGCGTCGGCCGCCGCGAAATCGATTGGCGCGGGCGGGGTGGGAACCAGCTTTTCGAGCGCCGCCGCGATCCGCTCCAGCGCGGCGGTGCGGGGATCGATGGAGTCCTTAAGGTTTTCGGAGCTGGTCATCGGCGGATCCGTGCGCAAAAGAGCGGAAACGAGAGCGGCGTTAGAGCATGGCCGCCCCCGCTTGGCTAGACGGCGCCCTTCTTCGCCCGGCCTCGCCGCGGCCATTGCTTTCAGGACGCCACTCGCTATAGTCGCCCCGCGCTCCGGGGCCGACGCCCCGGCGACGCGCGTTTTTAGGAGAGCGAACCCGTGTTCACCCCTGCTTTCGCCCAGGCCCTCGGCGGCGCGGGCGGCGGCGCGACAGATCTGATCGTGCAGCTGATTCCTTTCGCTCTGATTCTCGTCATTATGTATTTCCTGATCATGCGGCCGCAGCAGAAGCGCGCCCGCGACCACGCCGATCTCATCAAGAATCTGCGCCGCGGCGACAGCGTCATCACTTCCGGCGGCCTGATCGGCAAGGTGACCAAGGTCGTCGACGACGCCGAGGTCGAGCTTGAAATCGCGCCCAATGTGCGGGTGCGGGTGATCCGCACCTTGATCACGGATGTGCGCGCCAAGGGCGAGCCCGTAAAGGATCAAGCCTGAACGATCGTTCCCAAGCCTGAAGTTCCAAGGGCTGACCCCCCGCACCCCAAACTCCGGATCATTTTCAACGCCATGCTGCGTTTCGCTCGCTGGAAAATCATCTCCATCCTCGGCATGACGGCGCTGGCGTTTCTCGTCATCGTCCCGAGCCTGCTCGCGCCGGCGACGCGCGACGCGCTGATCGCCCATTCGCCGAAATGGCTGCCGGTCCGCGCCATCGTGCTCGGCCTTGACCTTCAGGGCGGCTCGCATGTCCTCCTTGAGGTGGACAGCCAGTCCGTCGTCAAGACGATGGTCGATAATCTGCGCGATTCCGTCCGCCGCGTTCTGCGCGACGAGAAGATCTCTATTTCCGGCGGCATCGGGGCGCTTCCGCGCGGCGTACAGCTGCGCATTCCGGACCCCGCCGAGCTGCAACGGGTGCTGCCGAAACTTCAGCAACTGGTCAGCCCGGCCAGCTCCGGGCTTGGCGGCGCGGGCGCGCCGGTGTTCGACATCACCACCAACAGCGACGGCCTCGTCCTGTTCACGGTGACCGAAGCCGGGGTCAAGGCCAAGGTCCGCCGGGCCGTCGAGCAGTCGATCGAGGTCCTGCGCCGCCGCGTCGACGCGTTAGGGACGACCGAGCCGACCATCCAGCGCCAGGGCGACGATCGCGTCGTGGTCGAGGTGCCGGGCCTGCAGGACACCGGCAAACTGAAGGAAATTCTCGGCACCACGGCGAAGCTCGAATTCCGCCTCGTCGCCGAGCCGGGCGAAGATCCTTCCGAGACTGAGCTGCTCGATCAGGTCGACCAGCCCGGCGTCAAGCTGCCGGTCGAGAAACGCGTGATGGTCCAGGGCGAGGATCTGACCGATGCGCAGCCCGGCTTCGACCAGCGCACGCAGGAGCCGGTCGTCAACTTCCGCTTCAATATTCGCGGCGGCCAGCGCTTCGGCGAGGTCACCTCCGAAAATGTCGGCCGCCCCTTCGCCATTGTGCTCGACAGCAAGGTGATCTCCGCGCCGCGCATTTTGAGCCCGATCACCGGCGGATCGGGTCAGATTTCCGGTCATTTCACCGTCGAATCGGCGAATAATCTCGCGATTCTCCTTCGCGCCGGCGCGCTTCCGGCCAAGCTCACGATTGTCGAGGAGCGCACCGTCGGGCCCGGCCTCGGCCAGGATTCGATCGACGCCGGCAAGCGCGCGGCCTATGTCGGCGCGCTTCTGGTCGGCGTCTACATGCTGATG
>DAITNE010000217.1:0-4170 GCA_036834765.1 Methylocella sp. | reverse complement strand
CCGCAAAGCTTGGACAACGCAAACGCGTTGCCCACATGCCAACAGCAGGTGCAGAAGACACAGAGGGCGGCATGATAAGATTTGAAAAGACTCTGAGCGGTCGAGGATTTAAGTAAAGAATGAGATCAAGCGGTCCCGCTTCGCGGGTCCATCACTTTCATCACCAAGGCAGAGATTCCACTTATCAAACCGGAAAAGCTGTTCAGATAAACCGAGCCACCTCTCTATCCGCGACGGTCGCGGAATTCAGAGGAGCCTGGAAGTCGGTCGAGATGCTGCTGCTGTGGAGCCGCAAGCTACCTGCCGAAGGTGGTGCGATTCCACCCCGAGATGCGGTACTCTTGAGATGCGGCTGTTGCTTAGGATTGTGGTTCAGGCTCGTAAAATTGGCGACGGGGCGATGTCTCAATGGCAATCAAAACTAACGCTCAGCCAGTTCCGCGCCGCCGTCGTATAACGCTCGCGTCGTTTCGCAACACGCCTTCATTAGATCGGCCCGAGGTCGGCCCAAACTCCGTAGGGGTCCGCGGCGTGGGTCAGCGCGTGGTAGAGGCTGCCCGCGAAACTGCGAGAAACGGCGCATTCATAAGTCTCGCCGTCGGTCGTGCGCCGCAACTGAACGGTCATGCCGTGCAGCTCCGTGCCGGCGGATGCTCCCGGAGGAAAGGACGCCGGATCGAGATCTATGCGCACCAGTTTGGTGAGCGCCTCTACGGCCTTCGGTCCGCTCAGTCGAAACGCGACGAACCCATGCGAAACGTCGACGATCGTGGCGAGTTCGCGCGTCGCCGCCCGCAGGGCGTCACGCCGCGCGCCGCGGTTCGGCCCGCGCGAAATAGCGTGCCAGCGGGAAGGACCGATGCCGACGAAGCTGAAGCCGCTCGCCTCGACCGTTCGCGCGTCATCGACCGGCGCGGCGCCGAACGCCCGGCCAATCGCCGCGATGAGTTCTGCGGCTTTGCCCCGACGCGCCTCGATGTTGAAACGGTCTTCGTCGGCGATCAGCTCCAGCGTCACGCCGGGCTGCGCAACATGCGCGCCCCGACGTCCGGCCCGGAAATAGTGCGGCGTCAATTCCAGGGCGAGCCCGGTTTTGCCGGCTTCATGAGATGCTGCGGACTGTTCAGACACGTGAGCGCTCGCCTTTGGGATCAACGGAGCAGGAAGGGACGATTTCGGCTGCGACGTCGCCGCCGCGCAGCGGATCATAAACCCGCACTTTTTCCCCGATTCTGTCGGGGCCGCCCGAGACCATCGCAAGGCCGATCCACGAGGATAGCGTGGGCGACCAGCAGGCCGAAGTGATCCAGCCGAGATCGGTATCGGCCGACGGGACGGCGCCGCCCGGAATGATATGGGCGCCGCCGCGAATCCTGTCTGCCGGATCGACCGGCTTGACGCCGACAAGACGCGGCCGGGCCGGATCGACGAGCGCCGCGCGGCCGGACAGCACGCGCCCGACATGATCCTTATCCTTGGCGAGCGCGCGCGCCATGCCGAGATCATAGGCCGTGGTCTGGCCATTGATCTCGCCGCCGGCGGGATGACCTTTTTCGATGCGCATCACGCCCATGGCCTCGCTGCCGTAGGTCACGATCCCGTAAGGCGCTCCGACCTCCATCACGCGGCGGATCAGCGCATCGCCGAAGCCAGCCGGCGCGGCGAGTTCGAAAGAGCGCTCGCCAGAGAAGGACAGCGCACAGAGGCGGGCCGGAACGCCGCCGCAGATCGTGATCTCCGCCGCGCGCATCGGCGGAAATTCCGTCTTCGTGATCGAGACCGGGGCATCGACGAGCGCCTGAACAACCGCCGGAGATTTCGGCCCGGCGATTGCCAGCTGCACCCAGCCATCGGTGACCGCCGTGAGGTTCACGTCGAGTTCCGGCCACAGGACCTGCCGGCAATATTGCATGTGACGATAGACCGGCGCGGCGTGAGCAGTCGAAACATAGGCGACATATCTGTCCTCCGCGAAGCGGGCGAACATGCCATCGTCCTTGAGGAAACCATCCTCGCGCAGCATGATGAGATAGCCGCATCGCCCGACCTTGATCGCGGAGGGGCGCATCGCGAAGGCGAGATCAAGGAACTTCGCCGCGTCCGGACCCTCGACCTCCACTTTGCCGAGCGTCGAGACATCCGTCACGCCGACGCTAGAGCGGACGGCGTTCACCTCGCGGTTGGCCGTCGCCAAAAGATCCGCATCGCCTGCAAGCGGAAAATACTGCGGCCGCTTCCATTGACCGACATCGACGAAAGGCGCGCCGCGCTCAAGGGCGTAAGCGTGGATCGGCGTCTCGCGAACGGGCCTGAAGGCTGCGCGCTTGTGAGCGCCGGCGACGGCGCCGAGCGCCACGGGAACAGCGGGCGGCCTGGCCAGCGTAACGCCGGTCTCGGGGATCGACTGACCTGTGAGTTGCGCCATGATCGCGAGCGCGTCGAGATTCGAGGTGCGGCCCTGGTCCGTCGCCATGCCGAGCGTCGTATAACGCTTCAAATGCTCGACGGAGCGATAGCCTTCGCGATGCGCGAGCGTGACGTCGGACGCCGTGACGTCATGCTGGAAATCGATAAACACCTTGGCGCCGTTATCGCCGCCTGGACGCCACCAGGCCGGCGCCGATCCCGTCGCGGTCTCCCGGGCGGCGGGAATCTCGATCGGCTTGGCTGAGAGACCGAGCGCCTGCAAGGCCGCAAAGCCCGCATCGGCGCCGCTCCTCAGTACATCGCCGAGAGCATAGACGCCGGCCGCCGCGCCGCCCGGACGCAATCCGGTGACAGCGTCGTTGGCAAGGAAGCTCTGGATCGCGTCGGACCAGACAGGACGCCCGCCGAAATGGCTCGCGAGCTGGATGTTGGGATTGAAGCCGCCCGAGACGGCGAGCGCGTCGACGGCGTAATCTTGCGTCGCCGTCGGCCCCCTCACCGTGATGCCGGTCAGCCCTTTGCCGCCTCGCGTCGCGACGACGGTGCCGCCGGCGACGACCGGAACCGCCTTCGCGACATCGGCGAACTCAGCCGGCGCCTTCGCCCGCGCGTCGATGACGGCGACGGGTGCAAGCCCGGCCTTGATGAGATCGCGCGCGGTCAGCCAGCCATCATCGGTCGCCGTGTAAATAGCGACCTTGCGGCCGACGGCGACGCCGAAGCGATTGAGGTAGGTCCGCACGGCGCTAGCGAGCATGATCCCCGGGCGGTCGTTGTCCGGAAACGCCAATGATCGTTCGCCGGCGCCCGCCGCCAAAATCGTCCGCCGCGCGACAATCCGCCAGAAGCGCTGGCGCGGCGCGAAGGGCGCCGGCTCAGGCAGGTGGTCCGAAACCCGCTCCAGCGCCGCATAGGTTCCGCCATCGAATGCGGCGACCGCGGCGGTGCGGGTGAAAATGCGCACGTTCGGCAGCGTCGCGAGTTGAACCGCGACGCTCTCGACCCACGCGAGCGCCGGCTTGCCGTTGACGCTCTCGCGCTCTGCGAGCAGGCGCCCGCCAAGCCGCGCGTCATCCTCGCAGAGAATGACTTTCGCCCCCGATCGGCCGGCGGTGAGCGCCGCCATCAGGCCGGCGGGTCCGCCGCCCACCACAAGCACGTCGCAATGGGCGCTCAGCCGCTCATAGGAGTCGGGATCTTCGAGCGCGCTGGCGCGGCCAAGACCCGCCGCGCGGCGAATGATCGGCTCGTAGACTTTCTCCCAGAAGGACGCCGGCCACATGAAGGTCTTGTAGTAGAAGCCCGCAGCGAAAACTGGTTTCAGCAGCCCGTTCAGCGCCATGACGTCGAAGTCGAGCGAGGGCCAGCGATTCTGACTCGAAGCGACGAGGCCGTCATATAGCTCGATGGTCGTCGCCTTGACGTTCGGTTCGCGCCGCGCGCCTGTGCGCAACTCCACGAGGGCGTTCGGCTCCTCGTGTCCCGCCGAGATGATCCCGCGCGGACGATGATATTTGAACGAGCGGCCAGCGATGCGCACGCCATTAGCAAGCAGCGCGGACGCCAGCGTATCCCCGGCATAACCCCGATAGGCCTTGCCGTCGAATGTGAAGGAAAGCGGGCGCGAACGGTCGATCAAACCGCCTGCGTCCAGTCTGAAGCCGCCGCCGCTCATGACGCCTGCTCCGGCGCTCGCGTAGCTTCGACCTTGACGATCTCGTGCGTGCGGGTATCGCGCTCCAT
>DAITNE010000216.1:0-4182 GCA_036834765.1 Methylocella sp. | reverse complement strand
GGATCGTTTTGCTGGCCATAAGTAGCGGGGTCGTCGGGCTGGCCGTTGCGCTGGAAGTAGGCGTCGGTCGGATCGACCGGATTGCTGAACTGGAGGCCGTACAGGCTGCCGCCCTCCTGCACCGCCGAATAGAGATTGGCGGTCGACAAAGCGAGTTGACCGTTGCTCGAGGCGGAGCCCGCGGTTATCTTGCCCAGGCTTAAGCTATTCGCCGTGGCCGCTTTTTGCGCTGAAATCACGCGGCTGGCCAACCATTGATCCGTAAATTTGACGCCCGAGAAGGCGACTGCGCAGACGGTCCCGTCATTGGCGACGATTGTCCCCCACATATTGAATCCGAGACCGGCATTGCCCGACTGTTTTACCGCAGCGCTGAGCGCGGTTTGAAGCTTCTGCCAGCTCGGCAGTCCTTCGCAGGAGTGCTGACGGGGGTTTTCCCCGCCTCCCCACCCCTGGCCGCCATTGTCAGCCATGGCCGGCGCGGTGCCAAGCGCCAACGCCATCAGGAAAGTGCATTGCAGGAAAGCGCATTGTTTCATTTTTTCCTCCCCCTCTGTGGATTTTTTTCCAAAATCCATTCGACTTTGACGGCGAAAGCGGGCCGGCGAGGATCGACGCCCAGTCGACCAGGCTCACGCCGCCGAAGGATATACAACCATTACGATCACGTGACTTGAATAAGTTTCAAAGATTGAGCCTGTTGCGCCAGAAAAATTTCGCGCCGCCGCGCCTTGCGGCTCCGCTTGAGATTGCCGCGTCGAACAAAGGGCGCCGGCCTAAAATTCGCGGGCGGCGCGCTCGATTTTCGTGTAACAGGCCTGCATCTTTCGGACGAGGACGCTCATGCCCGCGGAGAAACATTTGTCCGATATCGCTGGGCTCACCCGCGCCGATGCGATCAGCACCAGCACGGAAGGCCTCTCCGCCGGAGCGGCGACGGTGAAGGTGAGCGGCGGCGACATGCCGGTCTATTTCGCGCGGCCGGAGGGCGTCGAAAATCCGCCGATCATCCTCGTCGCGATGGAGGTTTTCGGCCTGCACGAATACATCAAGGACGTCGCGCGCCGTCTCGGCAAGCTCGGCGCCTTCGCCATCGCGCCCGATACTTATTTCCGCATGGGCGATCTGACGAAGATCGACAGCATCCCGCAGCTGCTGCCCTTGGTGAACGGCAAGTCCGACGCCGAACTTTTCGCCGATCTCGACGCGACGGTCGCCTTCGCAAAGGCGCAGGGCGGCGACGCGAACCGTCTTGGCATCGTCGGCTTTTGCCGGGGCGGACGCACCGTCTGGCTCTATGCCACGCATAATCCGGCGCTGAGGGCGGGCGTTTCCTTTTACGGCAGCCTGATGGATCCGCCCAGCGCCGCCATGCCGCAGAACGCCTTCGATCTCGCCGATGCGGTCAAGGCGCCGGTGCTCGGGCTTTACGGCGCCGAGGATCAGGGGATCCCGCCAGATCAGGTAAGGCAAATGGAGGCGAGGCTTAAAGCCGCAGGCAAGACGGTCGAGTTCAAGATCTATCCCGGCGCGCCGCATGGGTTTTTCGCCGATTACCGCGCCAGCTACCGCGAGGGGGCGGCTGAGGACGCCTGGAGCCGGGCGATCGCCTGGTTCAAGACTTATGGCGTGCTCGGCTAAAAACGCCCGCGCCGCGTGCCGGGCCACACAGCGCCGCCTCAAAAAAGACCGCATCGAATGCGGTATTTGACTGGATTAGCGTGAAATAACGCGACGTTACAAAAAGATAATGTCTTGCCGGGCTGAAATGCATTTGACGCCAATTCCCGCGGACGCTTTTCTCGCGAAGCGGGATCTTGTTCTTACATCGATCATTCGCCATCTCCATCTTGTCCATGCCTGAACCAGTCTGGGTGACGTCTTGAAGCGCAGCATCATTTTCGCCGCCGTCCTCCTGCTGTTGGTCGCCCTTGGCGCGGGGCTCGGCTATTTCCAGTTCATCGTCAAGCCGCAGATGATCAAGCAGTTCATCGCGCAGGCGGCGCCGCCGCCGGCGACGGTCGCGGTCGCTGATGCGATCGAGGAGACCTGGACGCCGCGCCTTCCCGCCATCGGCAGCTTCCACGCGGTGCAGGGCATCGATGTCGCCTCGCAGGTCGGAGGCGCGGTGGTCGGCGTCAAGGTCGAGTCGGGCCAGGACGTCGCCAAGGGAACGCCGCTGTTCGAGATCGATAATTTCGTGGAGCAGGCCGACCTCAAGAACAATCTCGCGGTTCTGAAGAACGCCGATCTCGCGCTGCAGCGCCAGCGCGAACTGACCAACACAGGCAACACCACCAAGGCCAATTTCGATTCGGCGGAGGCCGCGCGGGACTCGGCCGCGGCGGCGGTTGAAAAGGTGCGCGCCATCATCACGCAAAAGCAGATCGCCGCGCCCTTCCCCGGCCGGCTCGGCATCCGCAAGGTCGACCTCGGCCAATATGTTTCGCCAGGAACCAGCCTCATCACATTGCAGCAGCTGGATCCGATCTACGTCGATTTTCCCGTCCCCGAGAAATCGCTCGACGTGCTGAAGCCGGGCGAGACGATCGACGTGACGGTCGATTCCTATCCCGGCAAGATTTTTCGCGGGGTCGTCGCGACGATCGACGCCCGCATCTCGGCGGACAGCCGCAACGTGCTCGTGCGCGGCCAGTTCGACAACAAGGCGAAGCAGCTTCTGCCGGGCATGTTCGCCAATGTGAACGTCAACGCGGGCGCGCCGGAGAAAATCGTCACCGTGCCCCGCACGGCGATCAACTATTCGCTTTACGGCGACAATGTTTTCGTCGTGGTCCCGGCCGAGCCGCGGAGCGGGGGCGCGCAGGCGGCGACGGTCAATGGCGACGTCGCCTCCGGCGATATCCCCATGAAGCTCGAACGGCGCTTTGTGCGCACGGGCGAAATTCGCGAGGATCGCGTCGCGATCCTCGATGGCGTCAAGGCCGGCGAAAAGGTGGTGAGCGAAGGACAGCTGAAGCTGCAGGCGGACGCGCGCGTGCGCGTCGATCCCAACGCGGAGCTTGCGCGGCCCGCGGTCCGGCCAAAGGAATGAGAATGTCCTTCACCGATATTTTCATCCGCAGGCCGGTGCTGGCCAGCGTGGTCAGCCTGCTGATCCTGCTGGTTGGCCTGCAATGCGCCTTCAAGCTTCAGGTGCGCCAGTTCCCGGAGCTCTCCTCGACGACGATCACCATCACCACCACCTACCCCGGCGCCAACGCCGACGTCGTCAAGGGCTACATCACGACCCCGATCGCGCAGGCGGTGGCGAGCGCCGAAGGCATCGACACGCTGGTCTCGAATTCGCAGCAGAACGCGTCGACGATCACCCTCAATCTGCTGCTCAACGCCAACGCCGACCGCGCCGTCGCCGACGTCCTCTCCAAGGTCAATCAGGTCAAATATCTGCTTCCCCGCGAGGCGCTCGATCCCGTCGTCGTCAAGCAGACCGGCGACGCCACCGCGCTGCTCTACATGTCCTTCAACTCGAAGGTCATGACTCCCTCGCAGATCACCGATTACCTGACCCGCGTCGTGCAGCCGAAGCTGCAGACGATCGACGGCGTCGCCAACGCCCAGATTCTCGGCGGCCAGACCTTCGCGATGCGGGTCTGGCTCGATCCGAACAAGATGGCCGCGCGCGGGGTGACCCCCAACGACGTCAGACTGGCGCTGATGGCGAATAATTTCACCGCGGCGGCCGGCCAGATCAAAGGCGATTTCGTCCAGACCAGCATCAATGCGCAGACCTCGCTCGATTCGGCGCGGGCTTTCGGCGAACTGGTGGTGTCGGCGCGGGGCGACGCCCTGACGCGGCTCGGCGAGATCGCCGATATCGAACTCGGCCCTGAATCGGTCGATTCCTCTTCCGTCTTCGATGGCCTGAAGGCTGTCTTCATCGGCATCTATTCGACCCCGACCGCCAATCCTCTCGACGTCATCAACCGCGTGCGGGAGGCGTTTCCGGAGCTGAAAACCCAGCTTCCCGTCGGTCTCGACGCGTCGATCGCCTATGACGCGACGGAGTTCATCCGGGCCTCTATCCATGAGGTCGAGAAGACGCTGGCCGAAGCCGCGGTCGTCGTCATCCTGGTGATATTCCTGTTCCTCGGGAGTTTCCGCGCGACGATCATCCCGATCCTGGCGTACCTCTTCATCGACCGCGTGAAGCTTGCGGTC
>DAITNE010000215.1:1357-4222 GCA_036834765.1 Methylocella sp. | reverse complement strand
CGATCAGTTCAACGCCGAGGTGCAGGCGATGGACGGCGGCCGATGGGACACATCGAGCCTGATCGCGCGGCTCGAAAGATGGGCGAGGCTGATCCAAAATCCGCCCCCGGTCCGCGCGCCCTGGCGCAACTTTGAACCGAAGCCGGCGTTTGCCTCAGAATTCAATCTGCGGGGTTCGCGCGATGCACATTCTTTACATCTTCCTCATCGGGTTCCTGGCGGGCGTCATCGCGCGCTTTCTCGCGCCGGGACCCTATAACCCTTCCGGATTCATCATGACGGTGCTTCTGGGCGTCGCCGGGGCCTTCGTCGCGACATGGCTTGGACAGACGATCGGATGGTACAGGCTGGATCAGGGGGCCGGGCTGATCGGCGCGACGATCGGCGCCGTGATCGTCCTCATCGTCTGGCGCGTGATCAGGCGCAACACCGATCCGATCGATCGCCCCGGGCCCTTCTAGAGCAAGGCTTTTTACTTCGCCTCGGGGCCGGGCGGGCCGCCTGGCGTCCCCGGCGGCGGAATGACAGGCATCGAGTTCGGATCGGGAACCGGCGCCGCCTTTACAATGCCGGGATCCATTCCGGGCTTTGGCTTGATGACGCCGCCACTAGCGTTCAGCTTGTCGCCGAGGCTCTCGCTTCGACCGGACGTCAAGGGGACGCCGCCCTTGCCCTCCGCCCCCGGAAGCGCTTGATCCTTTTCGGGAATCACCTGATTGCTTCCGGCTGCTGCGCCGGGTGCGCTCTGTGCGAAGGCGGCGCCGCCCGAAAGCCCCATCGCCGCCGCCAGAACAAGCGGAATTTCATTTCGCATCGCCATTTCTCCCTCAACCAACGCGTTCTCAACCAACGCGTTCGGCGAGCAACGCCGCATTGCGGGCTTCGTTCCGTGCGGCGCGCCTCTCAGCCGACGTCAACGACCTCCTGGGCGATCTCCTCGGCCATCTTCTTCTCTTGGCGGCGCATGAGGATGATTGCGACGATGACCGCGCCGACGACGAACAGAAGCGCAATGACGCCGAGCGGCCCGCTGACGCGCTCCATCGCATCGCCGAAGACATAGCCGCCGGCGCCCATGATGGCGGCCCAGATCACGCCGCCGGTCGCGTTGAAAAAGAGGAATTTGCCCCAGTCGTATTTGTTGACGCCGGCGAGCAGCGCGGCGAGGACGCGCAGGAAGGCGACGAAGCGGCCGAAGAAAACGATCTTTCCGCCGTGGCGCTCGAATAGATATTGCCCGAGCTTCAGCCTCGATTCCGGCAGGTGGATGAATTTGCCGTAGCGCAGCAGCAATTTGGTGCCGAACGTTCGCCCGATCCAGAATCCGATATTGTCGCCGATGACCGCGCCGGACGCCGCAGCAACGACGATCCAGACGATGTTGAGGTTGCCAGTCGCCCCCGCATAGCCCGACGCGAGCAGCAGCACCGTCTCGCCGGGCAAAGGCACGCCTGCGCTCTCCAGCATGACGATGGCGAAGACAGCCCAATAGCCATGCTGGATGATCAGCGGCTGGATATATTCGATGAACACGAAAGCTCCGGGATTTTAGCCGCGATCCGCATCAGATCGCGCGCGCAACAGATTCCAGCGATTCCAATCTTGATTCCAATGGATCCAGCCTCAAGCGGAGGCCCGCGCGGGTTTCAGGCCGGTTCGGTCAGCGGCCCCGGCAGCGCCGCCTCCGCTTCCGCGATCAACCGGATTTCGTTCCGTTTATAGAAGCGCCAGCCGAACGCAAAGATCACCAGCGCGGCGGCGACGCCAATGATCCCGATCGGGCCGGCGATTCGATGGGCCTCGGCGCCGAAGACGAAGCCGAGCGTCCCGAACAGCGAGGCCCAGACGATGCCGCCGGCCGCATTGAACGCGAAAAAGCGCCATGGCGCCATGCGATTGGCGCCGGCGAGAAACGCGGCGAAAGCGCGCAGGACGGCGACGAAGCGGCCGAAGAAGACCACCGCGCCGCCGCGCTTCAAAAACAGATATTGGCCAAGCTTCAGCCGACCCTCGTCGAGATGAATGAGATGACCATAGCTCGCCAGCAGCCGGAATCCCAAGGTGCGGCCGACCCAGAAGCCGATATTGTCGCCGACGATCGCGCCCGCCGCCGCCGCCGCGACGACGCCGAAAATGTTGAGGCTGTCATGCCCGAGGCTGTGCGAATGGCCGGCGAAAATGGCGGCGGACAGCAGGGTCGTTTCGCCCGGAAAAGGGATTCCGGCGCTCTCGATCGCGACGACGCAGAAAATCGCCGCATAGCCATAATGCGAGATGAGAGCAGGAATTTGATCGGCGATGAACATGCGATGCTTTGCGCTGGCGTCGGCGGGACGCGAGAGAATAGCCCGCCTAGAGCATATTCCGATCGGATTGAATCAATCTGATCGACAAGAATATGCTCAAGCTTCTGAAATCTGCAGCGATTTCTTGTCGACCGAATGATCCATTCGGTCGGAAAACGCTCTAACGCGCCGTCAAAGCAAAAGTTGATGAGCGCGGAGCCAAGACCGTCGCCTGCGCCGGCTCCTGGCGATCAGATTGAGGCCGCCGCTGCTATATCCCTTCCCCGTTGAGGAAGAACGCGCCGCGCAAGATGCGGACCGGAACCTGCTCGCCGGGGCGATAAACCACCGATGAGGGCGTATCGACTTCGACGCTCGACGTCTGGGCGGCGATTGCGATTTCGGCGCGGCGCGTCGGACCGCTGCGGCGCACGGAGACGATCTCGGCCTGCAGCGCATCGGGACCCGCGTCGCCGATGACGATATCCTGCGGACGCACGAAAAGCCGGCCTTCGCCAGCGGTGCCGCTCGCCCGTCTCGACGCGGCGGTGGAGGGAGCAGTCGAGGAAGTTCGGGATCA
>DAITNE010000215.1:0-1347 GCA_036834765.1 Methylocella sp. | reverse complement strand
AAGCCGATATAGACCTGTCCGTCGCGCAGATGTGCGTGCAGGGCGCCCGCCTCGCCGATGAATGAATTGACGAAAGCGGTCGCGGGATGATCGTAGATTTCGTCCGGCGTGCCGATCTGTTCGATGCGTCCGCCGTTCAGGACCGCGACGCGATCGGCGAGTTCAAGCGCCTCGTCCTGATCATGGGTCACGAAGATCGTCGTGTGCCCTGTCTGCGCGTGCAGCTCGCGCAGCCAGCTGCGCAATTCGCGGCGCACCTTGGCGTCGAGTGCGCCGAAAGGTTCATCGAGCAACAGGACGCGCGGTTCGACGGCGAGCGCGCGGGCAAGCGCGACGCGCTGGCGCTGGCCCCCGGACAATTGCGCGGGACGCCGGCCCGCGAGGCCGCTCAACTGGACGAGGTCGAGCAATTCCAGCGCGCGCCTGCGGATCTCCTCCTTTGGCGGACGCGATGCGCGGTCGCGAACATCAAGCCCGAAAGCGATATTCTCTTCGACGGTGAGATGCTTGAACAGAGCGTAGCTTTGGAAAACGAATCCGACGCGGCGCTCCTGGACGGTCTTTTGCGAGGCGTCCTCGTCGCCGAAAAACACTTTTCCGGAGGTCGGAATATCGAGCCCGGCGATGATGCGCAAAAGCGTCGTCTTGCCGCCGCCGGAGGGCCCGAGCAAGGCGACGAGTTCGCCGCTGCCTACTGTGAGGCTGACGCCATCCAGCGCCGGACGGGGCGCTCCCGCGAAGGTCTTGACGATATCGACCGCGCGTATCTGCATTTCAAGCACCTTTGGGTGAAACCGAAAATCGTTCAGTGGCCGCGCGACTTTCCCGGCAGGGCGTCGTTGAAGCGCGACTCCAGCACGGATTTGACGACCAGCGTCACCAGCGCCAGAAGGGCCAGAAGCGAGGCGACCGCGAAGGCCGCCTGCAAATTGTATTCGTTGTAGAGAATCTCGACCTGCAGCGGCATGGTGTTGGTCAGGCCGCGAATATGGCCGGAGACCACCGAAACCGCGCCGAATTCGCCCATCGCGCGCGCATTGGACAAAAGCACGCCATAGAGCAGCGCCCATTTGATGTTCGGCAGGGTCACCCGCAGGAAGGTGGTTATGCCCCCCGCGCCGAGCGACAGCGCGACCTCCTCGTCGGTCGTGCCCTGGTCCTCCATGAGCGCGATGAGTTCGCGCGCGACGAAGGGAAAGGTGACGAAGATCGTCGCCAACACGATGCCGGGCGTGGCGAAAATGATGCTGACATGATGCGCGCCGAGCCAGGGACCGAACAGGCCCTGCGCGCCGAACAAGAGCACATACATGAGGCCCGCGACGACGGGCGAGACCGAAAAGGGCA
>DAITNE010000214.1:0-4225 GCA_036834765.1 Methylocella sp. | reverse complement strand
GCTCGCGCTTTCCGATCGGGGATTTCCACGCGAAGGCGGTTGGCTTGCCATTGCGGGACCCATCACCAAGCCATCCCGGCGATCACGACCAAGACCCCCGCCCCTGCCCACGGCGCCCACGTCCACCAAGGCATTTTCCGTCTCCAAAACCGCGAAGGGATGATCAGAGCGCCGGCGTAACAGGATTAATGTCAATTGTATAATTGCGTAAGCTTATAATTGTAAAGCTTATGATTGTTTCGGCTTCTCGGTAAGCTCCGCGATAGATTTCATCTCGGCATCAAGGAACATGCGGTCAAGTCCCTCCGTGATGAGGGCGTGCATCTTTACGCGCCGGTTATAGGCCAGCTCGCGGACCTGCTTGTGCACCGCTGGCGGAAGGAACAGCGCCTGCTGGCTGTTGGCCCCCCCGGCCGGAAATCGCCTAACTGCGGACTAGGACGAGAACTAGGTTGCAACGCCACCTGACAGGGTTTGTCCCTCCAAGCAATCGCCGTCGAGATAGCGGCGATTGTAAAGGCCGCTCAGGGCGTCGACCGCCGCCATCTCGATCGAGGTCTCGACATTCTGGCGCAGACCGTCGGCGTAGCGTTTGCGGCGCATCAGCGCGCGCACGCGCGCGACGAGTTCGTTGCGGTCGATTGGGCACAGCAGAT
Source organism: Methylocella sp. (assembly GCA_036834765.1). Taxonomy (GTDB): domain Bacteria; phylum Pseudomonadota; class Alphaproteobacteria; order Rhizobiales; family Beijerinckiaceae; genus Methylocapsa. The sequence goes on along the minus strand of DAITNE010000214.1, from coordinate 3,569 downwards.
AATCGTTCACGCCGAGGTCGAGGCCGCGCAGCATCCTCGCGCGATCTTCCGGCTCGGCGATGGCGAGGATGGGGATCTGACGCGTCGCCTCGACGGCGCGGATCTGGCTGCAGAGCCGCAGTCCGTCATAGGCGGCGAGGCTGAGGCTCACAATGAAAAGATCGTAATCGCCGGCCGCTCCCTCCACCAAGGCCTCCAGCGCATCGGGCTCGAGTTCGACCTCATGGGACGTTTTGAGGGCGCCGATGATCGCCTGGCTCGACGAACGGCGGTCGTCGACGACGAGAATGCGGCCGCCCTCGCCGGTTTCCACCACCGCCGCCGCCGCGAGCGGACCGTTGATGCCGAGCTGCGCCGCATGCATGGATCGGGTGCGCAATTCGTCGAGCGCGAGCCGCAAGCGGGAGAGCGAGCGCACGCGGGCGAGTAGAGCGATTTCGTCAATCGGCTTGGTCAGGAAGTCGTCAGCGCCGGCCTCAAGGCCAGCCAGTCGGTCGGCGGCCTGATCGAGAGCCGTCACCATGACGACGGGGATATGCCAGGTCGCCGGATCGGCTTTCAGGCGGCGGCAGACCTCGAACCCGTTCATCCCCGGCATCATCACGTCAAGCAGAACGATGTCGCAATCGCCGGCGGCGCAGATCTTCAGGGCGCCCAGACCGTTGGCACAGGTGACGACGTCGAAATAATCGGCGGTGAGGCGCGCTTCCAGCAGTTTTAAATTGGCGGGGATGTCGTCGACGACGAGAACGCGCGGTCATATTGCTCGCTTTCCGGCGCTCGCTCGCGCCGGGGCGGCGATCGCAAAGGCCAAAATTGGCGAAAAAATCATGGCTCGTGCAAGTAAAGGCGGATCGTCTCGATGAATTTGACGATCGAAATCGGCTTTGAGAGATAGGCCTCGCAGCCGCCCTGACGGATCTTCTCCTCGTCGCCCTTCATCGCGAAGGCGGTGATGGCGATGACCGGGATATGGCGCAGCGCTTCGTCCTCTTTCAGCCATCGCGTGACCTCGAGCCCGGAGACCTCCGGCAATTGAATATCCATCAGGATCAGATCCGGCTGGTGCTCGCGCGCGAGCCCGACCGCCTCAAGGCCGCTGCGAGTCTGGACCGTCTTGTAGCCGTGCGCCTCGAGAAGATCGTTGAACAGCTTCATGTTCAACTCATTGTCCTCTACGATCAGGATGGTTTTCTGCATTGGAGACCCTGTTCCGCCCTTTGAGCACGGCGGACCGTCCTCGGCTTCGAGCCATCCGATCATAGGCGCAAGCCTTAACGGATAGAAATTGACGAAAGGGATATCGCCAATATGCAAAGTCGAGGCAATCGGCCTTTTGGCGACAAGGCCGGTCAGGCGCGCGAATCGGCGCAGGCGCTGGCGATCGAGGCTTTGACCTATATCGCCGCGGATCCGGCGAGCCTCGAACGGTTCATGAGCCTCTCCGGGCTCGACGTTGGCGATCTCCGCAGGGCTGCGGCCGAGCCCGGCTTTTTCGTCGGCGTGCTGGATTTTCTCAGCTCAGACGAGGCGCTGCTGCTGTCCTTCGCCGCCAACGCCGGTCGCGATCCGGCGACGATAGAGCGGGCGCGGCAAATTCTTGCGCCGCGCGACGAGATCATGTGAGCGCGGCGCTGAGGCGCGCGCGATCGTGCGGCGCGGCAAAATCGATCTCCGGCCCGACGGGCACGATCCCCGTCGGATTGATCTGCAGATGGCTCTGATAATAGTGCGCCTTGATGTGATCGGGGCGGAACGTCGAGGCGATGGGACCCGTCTGATAGAGATCGCGCACGTAACCAGATAGATTCGGATAGTCCGCTATACGCCTGACATTGCACTTGAAGTGGCCGACATAGACGATGTCGAAGCGCAGCAGGGTCGTGAGCAGGCGGATGTCGGCCTCGGTGAGCCGATCGCCGCAGAGATAGCGCCGCCCGCCAAGGCGCGCCTCGAGGAAATCGAGCGTCTCGAACAGCGGGCCGACAGCCTCCTCATAGGCACCCTGGGTCGTCGCGAAGCCCGCGCGGTAGACGCCATTGTTGAGCGTCGGATAGATGCGCGCGTTGAGCGCGTCGATTTCGCCGCGCAGCTCCTGCGGATAATAGTCGCCCGGCGCCGCGCCGACGCCGTCGAAGGCCGAATTGAACATGCGGATGATCTCGGAAGATTCATTCGAGACGATCGTCGCGGTCCGCCTGTCCCAGAGCACGGGAACGGTGACGCGGCCGGTGTAGGCGGGCGCCGCGGCGCGATAAACTTCATAAAGGAAGCTCGCGTTATGGATCGGATCGCCCACGACGCCGTCGCCCGGCGCGAAAGTGATGCCGTTCTCCCGCATCAGCCAATGGACGATCGAAACGCCGATCATGAATTGAAGACCTTTGAGCGCGCGAAAGATCAGGGTCCGGTGCGCCCACGGGCAGAAATAGGCGGCGTAAAGGTGATAGCGGCCAGGCTCCGCCTTGAAGCCGCCCCGCCCGCTCGGACCAGGCGCGCCGTCCGGCGTCACCCAGTTGCGGAATTTGGAGGCGTCGCGCTCGAAGCGCCCCCCGGTGGCGCCTGTCTCATACCATTGGTCGCGCCAGACGCCGTCGACGAGAAGTCCCATTTTTCACCTTTTGTCGCAGCCTTTTGCTTCGGCTTGCGAGGATGAAGCCGCCAGCCTAAGAGATCGTTCCGGTTTCTTCAGGACCCGCCGCGGAAAATTTTGCATGATCTGGCCGCTCAATCCAAAATCGAACCGCCGGCCGACTGCCGAGCTGCCGGCGCCTTCGCGGGCCGCCGTCGAAGCGACGCAAGGCGCGGCTGGGACGCCATTTCCGCGCATGCGCCGGAATCGAAAATCGGAATGGGCTCGCGCGCTCGTGCGGGAGAACGTGCTGACCGTCGCCGATCTGATCTGGCCGATCTTCGTTTGCGACGGCGTCAATCTGCGCCAGCCGATCGGCTCCCTGCCCGGCGTGCAGCGGCTCTCGATCGACGCGGCGGTCGATAGCGCGCGGGAAGCTAAGGCGCTCGGCATCCCGGCCATCGCGCTGTTTCCTTACACCGACCCAGCGCTGCGCGATGAAGCCGGCAGCGAAGCGCTGAACCCCGAAAATCTGATCTGCCGCGCCCTCAATGCGATCAGGCAGGCTGCGCCGGGCATCGGCCTCATCACCGATGTCGCGCTCGATCCCTATACCAGCCACGGCCACGACGGCCTGATGCGCGGCGAGGAGATCCTCAACGACGAGACGGTCGAGGTGCTGGCCCGGCAGGCGCTCAATCAGGCGAGAGCCGGAGCGGACATGATCGCTCCTTCCGACATGATGGACGGACGCGTGCGCGCGATCCGGGCCGCGCTCGACGCGGAGGGTTTCCAGTCCGTGCAGATTTTGGCCTACGCCGCGAAATACGCCTCGGCTTTTTACGGCCCGTTCCGCGACGCTATCGGCACCAAGGCGACTCTCGTCGGCGACAAGCGCACCTATCAGATGGATCCGGCCAATTCGAATGAAGCGCTGCGCGAGGTCGCGCAGGACATCGATGAGGGCGCCGATATCGTCATGGTGAAGCCCGGCCTG
>DAITNE010000213.1:1809-4236 GCA_036834765.1 Methylocella sp. | reverse complement strand
CGCATCAAGCTCAAGCACCTATACCCTGCGCTTTAGATGAATCGGGCGACTAGGCAGCGGCGCGCTCGCTTGTTCGCGACGCAGCAGTTCCTTCGCTGCAGCCTCACCGATGTCGCGAACATCGACCATCGAGATGCCCTTCGGGCCGACCGGCATGCCAACCATCAACGCGCGGGCGGCGCGGCCTTTTCCGCGACGGCGGGGAATATCCGCAGCAAGGTGATGCGGTTCTTCGTCTTGCGCAGCACGTCGAAGCGGAAGCCGTGGAAGGTGAAGACCTGCCCCGATTCCGGAATGGCGCGCGCCTCATGGATGACAAGCCCGGCGATCGTCGTCGCCTCCTCGTCCGGCAGGCTCCAGTTCATCACGCGGTTCAGGTCGCGGATCGGCACCGAGCCCTCGACGGTGACCGAGCCGTCGGATTGCGGACGCACCCCCTGCGCGACGAGATCATGCTCGTCGGAAATATCGCCGACGATCTCTTCGAGAATATCCTCCAGCGTGACGAGGCCCATGACGACGCCGTACTCGTCGACGACGATGGCGACATGCGTCTTGCGCTTCAGGAAGGCCTGCAGCTGATCCTGCACGGGAGTCGTGTCGGGAACGAACCAGGGTTTCAGCGCGATGCTTTCGACGTCGAGGCTCTCAAGTCTGCCGCCCGCCGCATCGAGCGCGCGCAACATATCCTTGGCGTGGAGCACGCCGATGATGTTCTCGGGATCGTCGCGCCAGATCGGAAGCCGCGAATAAGGCGCGTCGACGATCTCGCGGATCAGTTCTTCCGGCGGCAGATCGGCGTTGAGCGTCAACATGTTGGTGCGATGGACCATGACGTCGGAGACTTCGAGATCGCGCAAGTCAAGGAGGCCGCCGAACATGTCGCGATCGGAGCGCGCGACGCCGCCTTCCTCGTGCAGAAAATCGACCGCGCTTTTCAGCTCCTCGTGGCCCGACAGGATCGAGCGCTGCTGGCTGGCGTCGACGCCGAACAGCTTCAGGAAGCCGCGAACGAAGCCGTCGACCGCGACAAGCACCGGTCCAAAGATCGCGACAAAGAACGCCAGCGTCCGCGCCACGAGCAGCGACATGCGATCGGGATAATTGATCGCCACGGTCTTCGGCATGACCTCCGCGAAGACGAGCACCAGAACGGTCATGAGGGCCGTCGCGTAAACGGCGCCGCTATCGCCGACGAGAGCGACGAGAATGCTGGTCAGGAACGCCGACGACCCGATATTGACGAGCGTATTGCCGAGGAGGCACGCGCCGATCATCCGGTTCCGCCGGGAGAGAAGCCTGTTGACCAGGGCCGCGCGGCGATCGCCGATCTTCTCCAAAGCGTGCATGCGCGCGCGAGAGGCCGCGGTCAGCGCCGTCTCGGAGGCGGCGAAAAACGCCGACAAGGCGATGCAGATAAGGATGATGGCGATCGCGATCCACAAAGAGACCGATAAAATCTCGCCGTCGGGGCCGTGCATGGTTCTAGTTTCCCGTGTTCAGTTCGCTTTCGAGGAACGCGCGAACCTCGCTGGCGTCGATCGACTTCGCCACGAAACAGTCGCCAATTCCCCGCGCGAGGATGAAGGTGAGCGCGCCCCGCTCGACCTTCTTGTCCTGATGCATGGCCTCGACGATCTCATCGGCGCCGACGCGAAGGCCCTCGATGTCGGCGATCCGCACGGGCAGGCCGACCGCGCGCAAATGCGCCTCGACCCGCTCAGCGTCCGCCGGCGGACAAAGCCCGAGACTGACGGAAAAGCGGAACGCCGCGGCCATTCCGATCGCGACGCCCTCGCCATGCACTAGCCGCGCGCCGTCGTAATGGTTGAGCCGCTCGAGCGCATGGCCGAAGGTGTGGCCGAGGTTCAAGAGGGCGCGATCGCCCTGCTCATATTCGTCGCGGCCGACGATCGCCGCCTTGGCTCTGCAGCTCGTCGCGATCGCGCGAATGCGGTCGGCGCCGCCGGAAAAGACGCCGCGCCACTCAGCTTCGAGCCAGCCGAAAAAGCCGGCGTCGCCAATGAGGCCATATTTGACGACCTCCGCATAGCCGGCGCGAAATTCGCGCGGCGGCAGGGTCTCAAGAACATCCGCGTCGGCGAGCACGAGGGAGGGCTGGTGAAACGCGCCGATCAAGTTTTTGCCGTGATCCGAGTTGATTCCCGTCTTGCCGCCGACGGAGGAGTCCACCTGGGCGAGAAGGCTCGTCGGGATCTGCACGAAGCGCATGCCGCGCCGGACCGACGCCGCGGCGAAGCCCGCAAGATCGCCGATGACGCCGCCGCCAAGGGCGATAACCAGATCGCCGCGCTCGAGTCGCGCGACGATTATGGCGTCGCAGACCTCCGCGAAGACGGCGTAGGATTTTGACGCTTCGCCCGCCGCGACGACTGCGAGCCTGTCGGTTCGGGAGAGCCGGCGAAA